>NZ_JBUPVZ010000008.1:0-208051 GCF_055486375.1 Bacillus sp. 11C | reverse complement strand
AATTAGCTGAACAACTAAAGAAACAGCAGAAAACAAAAAAGCTTGTAGAAAAAACGTCGTTTTCTCTACAAGCTGAGGCTGGAGTCATCCAAGCCTCTTTTTCTATTCTATGCCGCTGTTTGAACGCGTTTCGCTCTGGTTCTTTTTTTCTTGACCGGACTTAATGCCCGCTCCAGCCAGGCCATTATCAAATCTGCTCCTACCGCCATCACCGCAGTCGGGATCGCGCCGGCGAGAATAATCGCAGTTCCGTTTGTCGCGTTTGATCCGCGGACGATCATATCCCCGAGACCCCCGGCGCCGACAAATGTGCCGATCGCTGTAATCCCGATGGCAATGACGAGAGCCGTGCGCAAGCCTGCCATAATAACAGAAAGCGCCAGCGGGAGCTCAACCATCCGGAGAACCTGAAATTTCGTCATGCCCATCGCTTTTCCCGATTCTAAGTAGGCGTGTTCAATGCTGACAATGCCTGTGTACGTGTTTCGGATAATCGGCAGGAGGGAATACAGAAATAATGATACAATCACGGTGTTTGCGCCGAGCCCCATAACAAGCATCAAGACGGCCAGCATGGCAAGCGCCGGGATTGTCTGAATAACATTTGTTACGGCAAACACCCAAGCTGACAAGCGGCGAAAATGCGCAATAAGGATTCCGGCCGGAACTCCGACGGCAGCGGCAAACAAGACGCCGTAAGCCGACATGAGAAAGTGTCGGCCGAATTCTTCCATGACGTAGCTGCCGTTTTGCGCATAGTACGTCATTAACTGTTCAAGCACGTTCATTGTCTTCGTCCCCCTTTCACGATTCGAAGTAGTGATGCTTTTCTAAATATTCCTTGGCAACAACAGACGGTTCTTTTAGATTGCCGTCGACTTCGTAGTTAAGCTCCTGCATCGTGGCTGTGCCGATTTCCCCGATCATTTTCTGGATGATGCCTTCCAGTTCAGGATGTTCTTTCAGGACATGTTCCGGAACAACCGGAGAGCAGTCGTACGGAGGGAAAAATTGTTTATCATCCTTTAGCATTTTGAGCCCATAGGACTTGATTCTTCCGTCCGTGGAATATGCAAGCACAATGTCCATTTTTCCGTTTTTCACCGCATCATACACAAGCCCGATCTGCATTGGATACGTGCCGCCGAATGCCATGCCGTAGGTTTTTGTAAAATCCTCATAGCCGTTCCCCTTCAGCTTCATCCAATAGTTATCGACGCCCAGCTTTAATTGCGGCGCCCATTTTTTAACGTCTGATACGGTTTCTAAGTGATATTGATCCGCAAGCTGTTGGCTGACCGTAAAGACGTACGTATTATCAAACCCGTAGGAATCATACCATTTTAAATCGTATCTTTTTTTAAACTCCCGCTGTGTCAGCGCCAGCGCTTTGTCCGGATCTTTTTCCGGTTCCATTCTCAGCGTGCCTGTCAGCGCGTCTCCGGTATATCTTGTGGCCGCGATGTCAATTTCCCCGTTCATTAAGGCCTGCTGCTGCACCGCGTTGGAACCGAGATTTTTAATGGTTGTTGTTTTCAGATCAGTATAGTGTTCGATCATCTGGCTAAGCATGCTGGCGATGATTTCTGATTCGCTCATGCTTTGCGCGCCGATCTTAATGGTCTGGTCTGAAGCGGCGCTGAGGCCCGGAAGCGAACAGCCGCTCAACGTCATCATTGCTGCGAGCGTTAAACCGATCATCCATTTAAGATATTTTCTTTTCATGAGCCGCCTCCTTATGAAACTTCCTTCAATCTCTGCATGCCGGCAGGTGTCAGTTTTCGTTCAGCCACCGCCAGCACATAATCTATCACAATCGCCAATATCGTGACGGGCACCGCGCCGCCAATGATATATTCCGGCTGATATAAATTCAGGCCGATAAAAATGTAATCACCCAATCCGCCGCCTCCGATAAAGGAAGCAAGCGTGGCCCAGCCGATTAAGTAAATCGTCGATGTTCTGATTCCCGCCATGATGACAGGCGCGGCAAGCGGCAGTTCCACCAAACGGACTTGTTCAGCCGGCGTCATTCCGATGCCTTTACCAGACTCGAGCAGATTTTTGTTGACACCACGAATGCCGGTATACGTGTTGCGCAGAATCGGCAGAACGGAATAGAAAAATAAGGCCACAATAGCCGGAACTTTTCCGACACCTAAGAGCGGAATAAAAAAAGCGAGAATCGCCAGACTCGGCAGCGTCTGAATAATATTGACAATACCGATAATCGCGCCGGCCCCCTTCTTCATTCTGGTAAGCACAACCCCGAGGGGTACGGCAACGATTACGCCTAAGATGACAGCAATGAGCGATATCGTGATATGCTCATATGTTTTATAAAGGAGCTCTCCCCCGTTGGTTTGCAAAAATTGAACTATATGATGCATGACTTATCGCCTCCCTATGACAATACCGCGAGCTGCTTTTCTTCTCCCCAAAGGGAGTCATACACAATGTCGACCAGACTCGCTCTCGTCACAATTCCGATTAAGCGCCGGTCTTCATCCACAACAGGGACATATTTGACACCCCGTTTTAAAATTTTGCGGACCGTGTCGCGCAGCAATGTGCCGCCCAATACTGTGTATAGGTCTTCATGTAACACCTCTCCTACGAGATTGGCTTTTTTCCGGCATTGATCAATAATTTCAACATCCACATAGCCTTGGAGAACGTGCTCATGATCAACGACAAGCAACGAATCGACACGTTCCTGCCTCATCAGCTGAATCGCTTCAGAAAGCGTTTTATCCGCGGTGATCATCACGGGCTGCGTGTTCATAATCTGGTCAACCCGTTCAACATCCGGGCTGGATGACTGGATCAGCCGCTCCTTGCCGATAAATTCCTCAACAAATTCGTCAGCCGGATTTCTCAAAATGTCATCGGGCGTTCCAACTTGAACAATTTCTCCCGCTTTTAAAATCACAATCCGGTCTGCCAATTTAATCGCTTCATCCATATCGTGGGTAACAAATACGATGGTTTTATGTAAGGTTTTTTGCAGTTTTTTAAATTCTTCCTGAAGGGAATCCCTCGTAATCGGGTCGAGCGCCCCAAACGGTTCATCCATTAAGATAAGCGGCGGTTCCGCGGCAAGTGCCCGTAATACACCAATTCGCTGCTGCTGTCCCCCGCTTAATTCATGAGGGTAACGGTCCAAATATTCTGGTCCCATATCGACCAATTTTAGAAGCTCACGCGCCCGATCTTTCCGCTTGTGCTCAGGCCATTTCAGCAGTTTAGGAACAAGTGAGATGTTCTGCTGAATGGTCATATGCGGAAACAGGCCGATCTGCTGAATGACATAGCCGATCTTACGCCTAAGCTCGACAGGGTCCTGTTCCATGATGTTTTCGCCGTCAATGAAAATCTTGCCGGCGGAAGGCTCAATTAATCGGTTAATCATTTTCATTGTTGTCGTTTTTCCGCAGCCGCTCGGGCCGATAAAACAGATAAATTCGCCTTTTGCAATCTTAAGATTCACGTTATTCACGGCTTTTTTGCCGCCCTTGTATGTTTTCGAGACATTTTCTAATGTCAGCAAACATCGCACCTCCAAAATTAAATTTATTCAATTCGTTCAGTTTATATTTAATTTTTCAGACAATTGAATGCTTCCCATTATAGAATAAAGTTTATAAAATAAAAAGTTTACAATTTGTTCATATTGTTTATAAAGTATGTATAAATGCTGATTTACCCCCATTGACCTGCGATGATCTCCTTATTGCTCCAATTTCCTGCCAAATTCTCTTGTTACAGCATTTCCGCCGTATCAAAAATGTGGTATATTGGCATCTGAATTGTTAGCTGAAAGGATTGAAACCGTTGGAGAAAGATCCGTTAACGATCATTGAACAAGCTGAAGACCATTTAGTAGAAAGAATCGCGGAAAACATGCATGCATTTGGAATGCCCTCTACCGTCGGACGTGTGCTGGGCATTATTTATATGAATCGAAAACCGATGACGCTGGCCGAATTGTCTGAAGCGACCGGCATGAGCAAAACTCGCATGAGCCAGGTTGTGCGGGAAATGCTTGATGCCAACATTGCCGAGAAGGTATTTGAAAAGGGCGTGCGAAAAGATTTATATGAGGTGGAGCAGGATTACTACCAAACGTTTATCACGCTGTTTACAGCCACTTGGAGTAAAGTCGTCAGCAAAAACAAAATGATGCATAAAAAACTCAATCGGGAGCTGCTCAGCGTCTTGGATGAAGAGCTTGCCCCTGAAGCGGAAGAAAAAGTGAATGAGCTGCTGAAGGAATTAAAGGAATGGCTCGATTATTATCATTGGCTCGGCCGTTTGATTGAGTTTTTTGAGAGCGAAGAGATTTTTAAATATGTGCCGAAGCCGTAAAAAACGCCCTGTTTTCCACAAGGCGTTTTTTCTTATGCGGCGCCGGCCAGGTTTTTCTTCTTTTTAATCGGGCTTAACGCGCGTTCAAGCCAGCCCATGACCAAATCGGCAATCACCGCCATCAGAGCCGTGGGGATCGCGCCCGCCAATATAATCGCGGTACCGTTTGTTGCGTTTGATCCCCTGACGATGATGTCCCCGAGTCCGCCTGCACCGACAAATGTCCCGATGGCCGTAATGCCGATGGCGATGACAAGCGCGGTGCGGAGGCCGGCCATAATGACAGAAAGCGCAAGCGGAAGCTCGACCATCCGCAGCACTTGAAATTTCGTCATTCCCATCGCTTTTCCGGATTCAAGATAGGCGTGTTCAATGCTGATAATCCCTGTGTACGTATTTCTGATAATCGGCAGAAGAGAATACAGAAATAATGACAAAATCACCGTATTAGCGCCCAGCCCCATGACAAGCATCAGTACGGCGAGCATGGCGAGAGCCGGGATGGTCTGTATGACGTTCGTCACCGCAAAAACCCATCCGCTTAAAGTTCTGTATCTGGCGATCAGGATGCCAAGCGGAATTCCAACAATGGCGGCAAACAAAACGCCGTACACCGACATCAGAAAATGGCGGTAAAACTCCTGCATCACGTAACCGCCGTTTTGCGAATAGTAAGTGCCAAGCTGCTGTAGTACTTCCATATGATCCGCCTCTTTTCTTAGTCAAAATAATGATGTTTCTCTAAAAATTCCTTTGCTACGACAGACGGCTCCTTCAGCTTGCCATCCACCTCATAGTTAAGCTCCTGCATCGTTTCCGTATCGATTTGCCCAATCAGCTTATTGATCACACCTTCAAGCTCCGGATGCTCCTTAAGCACCTTTTCCGGAAGCACTGGTGAACAGTCATACGGCGGGAAAAAACGCTTATCGTCTGTTAAGATTTTCAGATCATAGGCTTTAATCCGTCCGTCTGTTGAATAAGCAAGAACAGCATCCATTTTTCCGTTTTTCACTGCATCATAGACAAGCCCGATTTGCATTGGATAGGTTGTGCCAAACTCAAAGCCATACGTGCTGACAAAGCCTTTATAACCGTCGCCTTTCCGTTTCAGCCAGGCATTGTCGACGCCCAATTTAAATTGGGAAGCGTTTTTCTTCAGGTCAGACAAGGTGTTGAGATGCTCCTTTTCCGCAAACGTTTTTGTCACGGTGAAGGCATATGTGTTATCAAATCCGTAGGAATCAAACCATTTATAAGAAAAGCGTTTTTCAAATTCGTTCTGCACGATGTTCAGTGCTTTTTCCGGGTCTTTCTCCGCTTCCTTACCGAGGGTGCTAGTTAAATCCGTCCCGGAATAGCGTGTGGCAGAAATATCAACATCACCGCCAAGCATCGCTTGGTGCTGAACATAGTTGGACCCGAGGTTTTTCACTAAAGCGGTATTCAAATCGGTATCATGTTCAATAAGCTGCGCGATCATATTCGCTAAAATTTCTGATTCTGTCATGCTTTGCGCCCCGATTTTGATTGTATCGTCTGAATCGCCGCCGAGTCCCGGCAGAGAGCAGCCGCTCATCAGCAGGACAAAGACGAGGGCGAACGCGCCAAGCCATTTGATTTTTTTCGTTTTCAACAGAGCCAACTCCTTACGAAACTTCCTTCATCCCTTGCAGTCCTTTCGGCGTCACCTTTCGTTCTGTCACACCCAGCACATAATCAATGATAATCGCCAGAATCGTAACCGGTACGGCACCGCCAATGATATATTCAGGCTGATACAGGTTCAGGCCGATAAAAATGTAATCACCGAGACCGCCGCCGCCGATAAACGACGCAAGTGTCGCCCAGCCGATTAAATAAATCGTTGATGTCCGGATTCCCGCCATGATGATCGGAATCGCCAGCGGGATTTCGACGAGCCGAATCTGCTCCCAGCCGGTCATGCCAATCCCTTTGCCCGATTCCAGCAGATTTTTGTTTACACCTTTGATGCCGGTATACGTATTACGCAGGATCGGCAGCACCGAATAGAAAAATAAAGCGACAATCGCAGGCACTTTCCCTACGCCGAGAAGCGGAATAAAAAAGGCTAAAATCGCCAGACTCGGCAGGGTTTGCACTATGTTGACAACACCTATAATTGCGCCTGCGCCTTTTTTCATTCTAGTAAGTGCAACGCCGAGCGGCACCGCAACGATAATGCCCAATACAACAGCAATGAGTGAAATATATATATGCTCTCCTGTTTTATACAGCAGCTCTCCGCCGTTCGTTTGCAAAAAAGTCATCATTTGATTCATCTTAAAAGAGCTCCTTCCCTGGTCAGATCGTCATAAGCTGGTCTTCCTCGCCCCATATGGAATCGTATACGATATCAACAAGGCTCGCTCTTGTCACAATGCCAGCTAAATGGTTCTGTTCATCCACCACCGGAACATATTTAATTCCCTGCTTCAGGATCTTACGGACCGTATCGCGCAGAAGCGCTCCTTTTTGTACGGTATACATATCCGAGCGGTATACTTCGCCAACGACGCTCGCTTTTTTGCGGTTTTGATCAATCATTTCCACATCAACATAGCCCTTCAGCACATTTTGTTTGTCTACAACGAGCAGCGAATCGACACGTTTTTCTCTCATCAGCTGAATCGCCTGAGAAAGCGTTTTGTCCGCTGATACTGTCACAGGCGTTCTGTTCATCATTTGCTCAACCCGCTCGATATCCGGTCTTGACTGGATCAGCCGTTCTTTCCCGATAAATTCTTCTACAAATTCATTTGCCGGGTTCCGGAGAATCTCATCAGGTGTGCCGACTTGAACGATTTCGCCCGCTTTTAAAATGACGATCCTGTCAGCAAGCTTAATCGCTTCATCCATATCGTGTGTGACAAACACAATCGTTTTGTTTAAGGTTCTCTGCAGTTTTTTGAATTCTTCCTGAAGGGAATCACGCGTAATCGGATCAAGCGCTCCGAACGGTTCATCCATTAAAATGAGAGGAGGTTCCGCAGCCAGCGCGCGCAGCACGCCGATTCTTTGCTGCTGTCCGCCGCTGAGCTCATGGGGATAACGGTCTAAATATTCCGGGCCCATATCCACAAGCTTTAACAGCTCTCTCGCCCGTTCTTTCCGTTTTTCTTCAGGCCATTTCAGCAGTTTCGGCACGAGTGAGATATTCTGCTGGATGGTCATGTGAGGGAACAAACCAATCTGCTGAATCACATAGCCGATTTTTCTCCTCAGTTCTACCGGGTCCTGTTCCATCATATTTTCTCCGTCGATAAAGATCTTTCCTGACGATGGTTCTATCAATCTGTTGATCATTTTCATCGTCGTCGTTTTTCCGCAGCCGCTCGGGCCGATAAAACAGATAAACTCACCTTTGGCAATATCTAAATCAACGCAGTTCACAGCTTTTTTGCCGCCCTTATATACTTTTGACACTTGTTCCAATTTCAGCAATCCGTGCACCTCCGCAGGTTCCTTTTTAATTTTCTGAAAAGTATAACCTTTATTATAGTTTGAACTTTATAAAATAAAAAGTTTATAATGTGTTGAAATTATATGTTATTTACAGATTATTTATTGTTATGACCAAGGCGTAAAGGGAGTTCTTACAATTACGCCGGATACCTCCCTCTTTCTCTGCATTCAGCTATTTTCAACAACTGGCAGAAATATGATATATTGACTCCATCAATTGCCATTTGAAGGGATGATCAGCTGTGGAAAAAACTGCTCTCGACATCATTGAACATGCTGAAGAGCATCTCATTGAGAAGATTGCCGAAAATATACAGACGTTTGGCATGCCTTCCACTGTCGGACGTGTGCTTGGGATTATTTATATGAATCGAAAACCGATGACGTTAAGCGAGCTGTCAGAGGCAACAGGCATGAGCAAAACACGGATGAGCCAAGTGGTCCGTGAAATGATTGATGCCAATATTGCCGAAAAGGTGTTTGAAAAAGGGGTAAGAAAAGATCTTTACGACGTTGAGCAGGATTATTATCAAACCTTCATTTCTTTATTTGCGGCGAACTGGACTAAGGTCGTGAGTAAAAACAAAGTACTGTATAAAAAATTAAACCGGGAGCTGACTGATCTTTTGCAAAGGGACGGGCTTACTCCTGAGACTGAGGAGAAAGTCAACCAGCTATTACATGAATTAAGAGAATGGCTCAATTACTATGACTGGGTGAGCCGCTTAATTGATTTTTTTGAAAGTGAAGAAGTGTTTCAATACGTGCCGAAAACAATAGAAAGCAGCTCCCGCAAGTAAGGGAACTGCTTTTTGAATGTATCGAAAACATGTCTTTCAGCCCGGCACCGATCATCACCTCCGCTAAGATGAATCCCATCAGCTGGTAATGACATTCATCTCTATTTTCCCGAGTTTGCTATTCAATGAAAGAAGAATAGTGAAAAAAGAGGCTATGCCGACCATCACAACGAGATCAAGAATAACGTTGCTAAGCCCGACGCTATGGATCATGACGCGCACTCGTGCCGGCATCTGCGATAATCGGTATAGATAGAGGCACGACTGACCTATCCGCTTTTTCCTGGCTTTCCTTATGTTTATCATGAGAAGACATTCAATAGATAATTAATGAAATATGCCGCCCGTTACGTATAAAACGTTTGTAGCCTGCCAGAAACACTCCATGCTACAATGAAGTGACAAATTGACTAGGAAGGACGTATACAGATGTTCAAAAAAATTGCAGCAGATGCACTGGGCTTATCTGATATCGGAAAAATTATCGAACCTCAGGATTATGACAAAACAGATGCTGATGACTATGTCATGCATGAAGACAATGAAAAAATATATCTCTTGATTAAAACGAAAGCAGACGAATACTGCTTTACGAATCTAGCTCTGATCCATGTAGACGGCGAACGCGCCACTTCCTCAAAACGAACGTTAAAACGCTATCCTTACTCTCAATTCAAAATGTCTGATGTTTTTCTGGAAACCGCGGGAAAAGTCGATCTAGATGTTGAGATTAAATTTAAACTGGGCGCGGAAAAATTCGACATCGATGTGCACAAAGACCAAATTGAAAAGTTAAAAGATCTATATAAAGCACTGCTTCGGATTGCTGAAACAACTTATGAAAATGATATTTTAATCAATCAGGCGGAACAAAGCTTGGATAAAGCCGTGACAATTCTTCACCACACCCGCCCCGAACACGTCAATCTTGAAACGCAATATAAAGAGCTGACCGAATTCGGATTCACTTGGCTGACATCCGTTCGCTCGCAGTATCATATTAAGGATTTTGGAGATGTATTTGAGAAATATATTAATAACTAGCATAAAAAAGACACGGCTTCTATTAGGCTCGTGTCTTTTTTGTGGCATTTTTGTATGAATACTGGTTACTTTACTACATTTTTCTTTTATAATAAAACTATTAGTCTATTTTCCCTATATTACAGGTAAAGGAGTTATTTTATGTATTGTCCTCAATGCGGCCATCAAACAGATGGCGGAAAGTTTTGTGAGAAATGCGGATCACCGCTCCCCGGTCAGTCAGGCCAGCATCAAGCCGCGCAAACCGGAGCCGCTGCAAAGCAAGCAGCAAAACAGTTCGGTTCATTTGTTTTGGCCGTCCTGAAACGCCCTTATCAGGAATGTAAAACAACGGGCGGCGAACAGCTGATCAGCGCGATTATTACGATGGTTCTGTTCAGTTTGCTGACCCCTTTGATGTTTTATATTCTTTTTTCAGACGGTCCCGGCAGCGTAAGCTTTACAGCAATCTTTTTAGAGCCAACCATTTATTTTGCCCTGTTTCTTTTCTTTTTGCATGCATTGATCTTTTTCGCCTTGAAAATCGCGGGAAACCAAGTATCTTTCAAAGATTCATTTTCCAGATTTGGCGCGTTTCTCATTCCGTTTACAGCTATTTTGGTTCTTGCCCTTTTATTCTTTTTATTACATACAGACATTTGCTTCACCGTGTTAGCCGTTGGTTTAATCGGTGCATTCTTTGCCATTCCTCCTGCGATGCTGAGCAGTTATCAGCATTCATATAAAGGAAAGATTGATATCATTTACTCAACGATTGTGATTTATCTGATCACCTGCGTTACATTTCAGCTTATGATCGAACACTATATTAAAGAGATTTTCCGTTATATGCTCTTTTAAAAAACAACCCCCATCACCTGCTGGTGATGGGGGTTGTTTTTATTGAATAGACGTTAAGTAAATTCTTCCGTTCTTCACTGTGCCTGTGTAGGTCCAGTTATAGGTTCTCAGTTTGGGACTGCCGCCTGATTTTGTGATATAGAATTCTTCATATGTCTTAATCGTGATAGCTGATCCATTTTGACTCCAGCTTTTCACTTCATAGTTATTAAAGTCTTCTGTTGTCCCCTCTTTATTTAATTTCGCCACGAGATGCTGCTGGTCGGAATAAAGAGAACTGCCTTTTTCAAGGCTGTCTTCCATCAGCGAGAAATGATTTTGATTTACGGCATCTGCCTGGCTTTGCAAATAACTGCCCATAAATAATGTCACTTGTTCATCTGTCACATTACCGCTTGCAGAGCTTTCACTGTCTTTGTTTTTCGAGCCTTCCCAGGCGGACGTGTACGTCTCCGGCTTATCATTTTTGATTTTCTTTATATTTGTTCCGGCCGATTCGAATGTTGATTCTGCTTCTTCAAAAATCCACTTTTTCTGTTTTTTATCATATGAAAGGAGATATTCGTAACTCGGGCTGTCATCAGTCATTTCTGGTTTTGAATAGTCGCTATACGAAGAAGACTGGTGCAGTTCTTTCCCAGTTACCGATACCTGCCACGTCCCGTCGTTTTTCTGAGAGAGAGCGAATGTATCCAGATCAAAATCAGTTTCTACATATTTATCTTTCAAGTAAGAATTCGTATATTTCATAGAATCAACGGTATCCTTCACCTGTGCCTTCAATTTGGCGCTTGCCTCTGTCATCTGGGCTGTATTCCCATCTGATAGCGCTTTGGAATACTGTTTAGTTGTTTTGACAATCGTTTTCATAATCGTTTCCTGTGTGTCTTGATCAGGAATTAACGTGATCTCCATTTCTTTATGGTCGATTGGCACGCCTGCTGTTTTTGTTTTTCCCCACGGAAACTCCGCTTCGACCGCAGCCGTCATGGACCCGTCTGTCAGAAGAGGGCCATATGTGACGGATTTGAACGGGTCTTTATGAATCGACTTGCCGTTAATCAGCAAATCACCCTTCCCGCTCTTGATGTCATCCGCTAAGCTGAATGTCACATCGTCTGCTTCCAATGAGAGATCAACACGAAAGCTGTTATCGCCAACAGCCTGAATGTCTTCCTTTTTCACGAGATCGACGACATCGTTTTTCAGTTTGGCTGAGACGGTATATTCACCGGGAATGTATGGCCCGAGGGTTTGTGCTTGATCGGCTTTCTTTACCTGTCCGGCATCCTCTTTATTCACATATAGATCACTATTTTTATAATTGCTGGTCACTTCAAAATAAACAGGTGCTATCTTTAAATCATAATGGTCAAATACGAGCAAACTTTTCCCGTCTTTCTCCGCGTATACAATATCCTTTTGAGCTGCGTCCGCACGCAGCGATGCAAAAAGCTCATCTTTTTTGTCAGGATGGTCCTTCAAATACGCAAGAAACGGTTTTACATTCTTTTTAGTCAGTTTAAGCTTGTCATTTACCGGTGTAAGAAGAGAAGCGATTTGGTCTTGATCTTCATCCTTTACAGCCTGTTCAAACTTGTCGACTAATCTATCCTTTGAAGTAAAGTACGCTCCGGTTTTATAGGCGGCGAATAATATGACGCACGCAGCGGCAATGCTGCTCCATAAAACGATGGTTTTCTTAGGGATTGGTTTTCGCGGAGCCTGTCTCGTTTCAGCAGCGCTTGCTGTTTCTTTATGCGCCTGTCTGCTGCTCCCTCCGATCGGGGTGCCGCATTCTTTACAAAACTTGGCTCCTTCTTTATTTTTTTGACCGCATTCCTTACAAAACATGTGACGTTCCTCCTATTTATGATCCACTATTTTGTACATATTTCCTATGTTACATATTTTATAATAGAATGGTATGAAATTGGAGGAAATCATGAAAATATCTCTATAAACATGTGAAAAGGTGGAATGATGATGCAACAGCTCACCATTCAAAAAGCGAAAAACTATGATCATGCGCTGTACGAGCTTCTGCTGCTCGCCGATCCGTCAAAAGAAATTGTTGATGAATACCTAGCCAGAGGAGAATGCTACACCGCTTATATATCGGGTAAATTAGCTGGTGTATACGTGATGATCACAACTAGACCGCAAACCGTAGAAATCGTTAACATCGCAGTAAAACAATCAATGCAAAAACAGGGCATTGGCAAGCAGCTTATCCGCGATGCCATCGAAAAAGCAAAACATATGGGGGCAAAGGTGATTGAGATTGGCACGGGAAATTCCAGCATCCATCAGCTTTCTCTTTATCAAAAATGCGGATTTCGCCTGCAGGCGATCGACCATGATTTTTTTATCAGACATTATGATGAGGAGATCTTTGAAAACGGCATTCAATGCCGTGATATGGTGAGGCTTTATTTGGATCTCTAAAAGCACAAAAAAGCCGCCGAGAGATATCTCGGCGGTCATTTTATTACTTGTTCAAGTTGTAGAAAGTGTTAATACCGTGATATTGAGCAGTTTCAGCCAACTGATCTTCGATGCGAAGAAGCTGGTTGTATTTCGCAACACGGTCCGTACGAGACGGAGCACCTGTTTTGATTTGTCCTGCATTTGTTGCCACAGCGATGTCAGCGATTGTGCTGTCTTCTGTTTCACCAGAACGGTGAGAGATAACAGCTGTGTAGCCTGCGCGTTTCGCCATTTCGATCGCATCGAATGTTTCAGTCAATGTACCGATTTGGTTTACTTTGATCAGGATAGAGTTGCCTACGCCGTTTTTGATGCCTTCAGCCAATTTTTTCGTGTTTGTAACGAAGAGATCGTCACCAACAAGCTGAACTTTTTTGCCAAGACGCTCAGTAAGAAGCTTGTGGCCTTCCCAGTCGTTTTCGTCAAGTCCGTCTTCGATAGAGATGATTGGGTATTTAGAAACCATTTCTTCGTACCAGTCAACCATTTCAGCAGATGTTTTCACAACGCCTTCGCCAGACAGATGGTATTTGCCGTCTTCTTTGTTGTAGAACTCAGAAGATGCAGCATCCATTGCAAGTTTCACTTCTTCGCCAGGTTTGAAGCCGGCTTTTTCGATTGCTTCAACGATTGTTTGAAGCGCTTCTTCGTTAGAACCAAGGTTTGGAGCAAATCCGCCTTCATCACCTACAGCTGTGTTCATTCCTTTAGCAGAAAGAACTGATTTCAGGCTGTGGAAGATTTGAGCGCCCATGCGAAGTGCTTCACGGAAGTTAGGAGCACCTACAGGCATGATCATGAATTCTTGAATATCAACGTTGTTGTCAGCATGCTCTCCGCCGTTGACGATGTTCATCATCGGTACAGGAAGCGTTTTTGAGTTGAATCCTCCAAGGTATTGGTAAAGAGGAATCTGCAAGAAATCAGCAGCTGCGCGCGCACAAGCCATAGATACGCCAAGGATTGCGTTCGCACCAAGTTTGCCTTTGTTTTCAGTACCGTCAAGCTCGATTAAAAGCTGATCGATTGCGTTTTGTTCAGTTACATCAAAGCCAAGAAGCTCTGGAGAAATGATTTCGTTTACGTTGTTAACAGCTGTTAACACGCCTTTTCCAAGGTAACGGTCTTTGTCGCCGTCACGAAGCTCAACTGCTTCGTATTCACCTGTAGAAGCTCCGCTTGGCACTAATGCGCGGCCGAAAGCTCCTGTTTCTGTATATACTTCAACTTCAACTGTTGGGTTGCCGCGAGAGTCTAATACTTCGCGTGCATAAACATCAACAATGTATGGCATGAGTTTTGTCTCTCCTTTTGATTTCAAATTATTTTTGAATTAACGATGTTCCTGTCATTTCTGTCGGTTTTTCAACATTGAGAAGGTCTAATAACGTTGGTGCAAGGTCGCCTAGGATTCCGCCTTCACGCAGCGTGATGCCTTCTTTCGTCACAATGACAGGGACTGGGTTTGTCGTATGCGCAGTGTGCGGATCGCCTGATTCTGTAATCAGAATGTCAGCATTACCGTGATCAGCGGTAATGATCGCGTGTCCGCCTTTAGCGATAATCGCGTCAACGACTTCGCCTAAGCATTCGTCCACTGCTTCAATTGCTTTAATTGTTGGTTCAACCATTCCGGAGTGGCCGACCATATCAGGGTTTGCGAAGTTAAGGATAATCGCGTCATGCTTGTCATCTTCAATTTCTTTGACAAGCGCGTCCTTCACTTCATACGCACTCATTTCTGGCTTTAAGTCATATGTGGCAACTTTCGGCGAGTTGATGAGAATGCGCTCTTCACCCGGGAATTCAGCTTCACGGCCGCCGCTCATAAAGAACGTGACATGCGGATACTTTTCAGTCTCTGCAATTCGAAGCTGTTTTAATCCATGTTGAGATAATACTTCTCCGACTGTGTTATCAAGATTTATCGGTTTAAACGCTACATATCCGTCAACTGTTTCACTGAAGTGAGTCAGGCAGACGAAATGCAGGTTCTTCGGATAATTCTCGCCGCGATCGAAGTCACGGAAGTCTTTGTTTGTGAACGTGTTGGAAATCTGGATGGCGCGGTCCGGTCTGAAATTATAGAAAATCACAGAATCGCCGTCTTGGATTGTCGCAACAGGCTCACCGTTTTCTTTTGTGATAACGGATGGAATCACGAATTCATCATAGATTCCGTTCGCATATGAATCATCAACAACATCCATTGCACTGCGGTAGGTCGGGCCTTCGCCGTACGCCATTACGCGGTACGCTTTTTCTACACGGTCCCAGCGTTTGTCGCGGTCCATTGAGTAGTAGCGCCCGGAAATGCTGGCGATTTCTCCGACACCGATTTCCTCGATTTGTTCGTTCAGCTGCTTAATGTACGTCTTCGCTGTTTGCGGACCAACATCACGGCCGTCAAGGAAACCATGGATGTAAACCTTTGTCAGCCCTTCATTTTTCGCAAGCTTTAACAATGCGAACAAATGATTAATGTGGCTGTGCACGCCGCCGTCTGATAAAAGGCCGAACAGGTGCAGGGCTTTGTTGTTTTCTTTCGCGTTGTTAATCGCGTCAAGGAATGTTTGGTTGCGTTCGAACTCTCCCTCACGAATGGCAACATTTACGCGTGTTAAGCTTTGATACACAATACGGCCCGCGCCGATATTTAAGTGACCCACTTCGGAGTTCCCCATCTGTCCTTCAGGAAGGCCTACAGCCTCGCCTGAAGCAGTCAATGTTTGATGAGGATACTGATTCCAGTAGCGGTCAAAATTCGGTTTTTTCGCTAAAGCGACTGCGTTCCCTACTGTTTCGTTTCGTAATCCGAACCCATCAAGAATGATGAGTGCAGCTGGTTTTTTACTCATATTGACCTTCCTCCAATAATTGAACGAATGACTGTGGCTCAAGGCTCGCGCCGCCGACCAAAGCACCGTCAATATCGGACTCTGCCATATATTCTTTAATGTTTGCAGGCTTTACGCTTCCGCCATATTGGATGCGAAGCTGGTCTGCAATTTCTTGGCTGAAGCTTTCAGCGATGGTTTTACGGATGTGCGCACACACGTCGTTCGCATCTTTCGCTGTAGAAGATTTGCCTGTTCCGATTGCCCAGATTGGCTCATACGCAATAACAGAAGCAGCAACTTGTTCTTCAGAAAGACCAGCAAGGCCTTTTTTCACTTGGTCAGCAACAAGATCATTTGTTTTGCCGGCTTCGCGCTCTTCAAGCGTTTCACCCACACAGATGATCGGCACAATACCGTGTTTGAAAGCAGCGTGTGCTTTTTTGTTAACTGTTTCATCAGTTTCAGCGAACATTTCACGGCGCTCAGAGTGGCCGATGACGCAGTAGTCAACGCCAAGGTCTTTTAGAGCAACCGGGCTGATTTCGCCTGTGAACGCACCGCTTTCCTCGAAGTGCATGTTTTGAGCGCCGACTTTAAGGTCAGTGCCTTTAACAGCAGAAGTAAGCTTTTCTAAGAAAAGAGCTGGCGCGCAAACAACAGCTTCCGCTTTGTCTGCTGCTGGAATGGAAGATTTTACTTCTTCAACGAAGCTGACAGCTTCGCCGAGTGTTTTGTTCATTTTCCAGTTACCGGCGATAATTGGTTTTCTCATCTGTTCCACTTCCTTATAGCAGTTTTAAGATTATTTATCGTTCAGTGCAGCTACCCCTGGAAGCTCTTTGCCTTCCATAAACTCAAGGGACGCGCCGCCGCCTGTTGAGATGTGGCTCATTTTGTCAGCAAGGCCGAATTTTTCAACCGCTGCCGCTGAGTCTCCTCCGCCGATGACAGAGTATGTATCTTTCGCCTCTGCCAATGCTTCCGCAACCGCTTTTGTTCCTTGTGCGAACAAGTCGATTTCGAATACGCCCATCGGTCCGTTCCACACGACAAGTTTGCTGTTTTTAATGACGTCAGCATACGTTTCGCGTGTTTTCGTACCGATGTCGATTGCTTCTAAATCACTAGGGATTTCAGAGATCGGCACCATTTTCACGTTTGCATCGTTAGAGAAATCATCTGCAACGAGTACATCTTCAGGCATGTAGAAGTTCACGCCTTTTTCTTTCGCGCGGTCCATAAATGACTTCGCAAGCTCGATTTTATCCTCTTCAAGAAGAGAATTACCGACTTCATAGCCAAGCGCTTTTACGAATGTATAAGCAAGACCTCCGCCGATGATCAGGTTGTCCACTTTATCAAGAAGACTTTCGATCACTCCGATTTTGTCTTTTACTTTCGCTCCGCCGATGATCGCCGTGAACGGGCGGTCAGGGTTAGAAACCGCTTTTCCGAGGACATCAAGCTCTTTTTCCATTAAGAAACCTGCAACTGCTGGCAGATGCTCGGCAATTCCAGCTGTAGATGCGTGAGCACGGTGGGCAGCACCAAATGCGTCATTTACATATACATCTGCAAGCTCAGCAAATGCTTTTGCAAGCTCAGGATCATTTTTCTCTTCACCAGGGTAGAAGCGTACGTTTTCCAATACAAGAACGTCTCCGTCCGTCATGTCGGAAACTTGTGCTTTTACAGCATCGCCGTAAGCTTCATCCGCTTTTTTCACTTCTTTGCCAAGCAGTTCGCCGAGACGTGCAGCGACAGGAGTTAAACGAAGCTCCTCAACCACTTCGCCTTTCGGGCGGCCTAAGTGGCTCGCGAGAAGGACTTTCGCGCCTTGGTCTGCAAGGTGTTTGATTGTTGGAAGCGCAGCACGGATACGTGTATCGTCTGTTACTTCCCCGTCTTTCATTGGAACGTTAAAGTCAACGCGGCAGAATACAACTTTGCCTTTTACGTCGATGTCTTTGAGAGTTTTCTTATTCATGCCTAGGAGATCCTCCTTCAAAGTGGTTTGCATACAGCACGAAAAACGTGAAACCGTCTGGTCAAGCGATAACGCCGCTAGGGCAGATCACAGTCTTTTTCGGCACAGGGCAGTTCGTCTAAAAGCCAGGGCAGCGGCCTTAGGCGAAAGCGCCGGCAAAGCTGCAAAAAACGCGGCCGTTTCTCTGTCACAGAGCGTTTTCTGAAAGCCGGTCTTCATGGAAAAAGGGAAAGGGAGTCCGTCCCCTTCCCTTGTCCGCTTTCATTATAGCGCTTCTATTCAAAAGAACCAAGTCAGGTCCTTTTTTCAGCTATAAATTAAAGACCTTTTTTTGCGATGTAAGCTGCAAGGTCAACAACGCGGTTAGAGTAGCCGCTTTCGTTATCGTACCAAGAGATTACTTTTACCATGCTGCCTTCCATAACCATTGTAGAAAGGGCATCGATTGTAGAAGAGTTTTTGTTTCCGTTGTAGTCGCCAGAAACTAATGGCTCTTCGCTGTAGCCAAGGATTCCTTTAAGATCTCCTTCAGCCGCTTCTTTAAGAGCTGCGTTTACATCTTCAGCTGTTACTTCTTGGTTCAGTTCAGCAACCAAGTCAACTAGAGAAACGTTTGGAGTTGGAACACGCATTGCTCCACCGTTCAGTTTGCCTTTTAGTTCAGGAAGAACTAGAGAAACTGCTTTAGCAGCACCAGTTGATGTTGGGATGATGTTTTCAGCTGCTGCACGCGCACGACGGTAGTCTTTGTGCGGAAGATCAAGGATTTGCTGATCGTTCGTGTAAGAGTGAACAGTTGTCATCATACCGCGTTTGATGCCGAATTTATCGTTAAGTACTTTTGCAAACGGCGCTAGGCAGTTTGTTGTGCAAGATGCGTTAGAGATAACATCGTGGTTAGCCGCATCGTATTTATCTTCGTTAACACCCATAACGATTGTGATATCTTCTTCGTTAGCAGGAGCAGAGATGATTACTTTTTTCGCTCCAGCTTCTAAGTGTTTCGCAGCGTCTGCGCGTTTTGTGAAGAAACCAGTAGATTCAACTACGATTTCAACGCCTTGTTTGCCCCAGCTAAGTTTAGCAGGATCGCGTTCTGCAGAAACTTCAATTGTTTTGCCGTTAACAACAAGGTTGTTACCGTCAACTGAAACTTCAGCGTCTAATTTTCCGTGTACAGAATCATATTGTAAAAGGTGAGCCAGCATGTTAGCATCTGTTAAATCGTTAACCGCTACTACCTCAACTTCAGGATTTTTTAATGCTGCGCGGAATACGTTACGTCCAATACGACCAAAACCGTTAATACCGACTTTTACTGCCATGATTTGTTTCCTCCTTTAAATAAGTGAGAGATATTTATATTGAGGGATTATTCATCCCTTAATAACTTCTTTGCGGCCCCTTCGTCTGTGACGAGAACCGTGTCGCGGGGCTTTTTAAAGTAAGCCTCGATCGCCCCGGCTTTTGATGATCCGCCCGCTACCGCAATAATATCGGGGATGGCGTCTATGTCATCCAGCTGCATTCCGACAGAATGCACTTTGTGGACCACTTCTCCGTCCGCGTTAAAATAGTAGCCAAACGCTTCTGTGACAGCGTCATTATCATCTATTTTCTTTAAGTCTTCTAAAGGTGTGTTTCTCCGCTGAGCCATCGTTTTAGCTTCACCGATTCCGTGAACCAGCATACTCGCCGATTTGATCGTGTTCAGCACCTCTTTGACAGAAGGCTCTTCAATAATAGATGAATAGGCGCCTTGTGACAGCTGTCCCGGAACAAACAAAAGCCGGTAAGTGCCTGAAGCCTTTTCCGCCATATGCGCGCATATGGTGTTCGCCTGATTTTTCACGTCTTCGCCTAAACCGCCTCTTGCAGGCACAAACAAAAGCTCGCGGTTTTTAGAATCCGGCGTCATCATTTCAGCCACAGCTTCAATTGTCGTACCGCCAGTTACAGCGACGATATTTTTGCCTGAAAATCTTTTTTTCATACATGCGACAGCTGCTCTTCCCATTTCTTTTTTGACCCATGGGGATTGATCACTGTCTCCGGACACGATAATGGCATCCTTTAGATTTAAACGTTCTTTTAATGTCTTTTCCAAAAGAGTCAAACCTAAAACATCTTTCATCGTATCTTCCAAAACCGAAAGCAGTTCATAGCCCTCTTCTGTCAAGGTCATGCCGTTTGTTTTAATATCGACCAGGTTCTGTTCCTTTAAAAACTGAACCTCGCCCCTCAACACACGCTCGCTGATCTCGAGACTGGCAGACAGGCTTCTTCGCCCGATGGGTTCCGTCAGCCTGATATACTGCAAGATTTCAAACCTCTTTTGCATAACGAGCAGAAGATCAGGCAATAATTTTTTTTGAGCTTGTATTAACTGGTTCATGACTCAAACGTTCCTTCCTTTTTTTGCTGGACATTATATGTCCCGCTATGACAAAAAACGTCCCATCATAGCCAAAAAAAATTACTTCTGCTTTCTTTAATTATTTTAACAGGGTGAAATTGTTTATTCAACTGTTAAGAGCTAATTCATCGACAATATTCGCAGAGTTTTCATGCAGCGGTGTTTATCCAGCTATATTTTTTCCTATATATCTTTATCTTATACAGAAAACGCCAAAAGGTGCATCCCAACATAAACAGCCCTTCCAATCGAAAGGGCCTGATCCTTTAAAGCGTTTTCATTTTATCCAGAGCTTTTCAATTTCTTCGAGCGATTTGTTCTTCGTTTCCGGGCAGATCGTAACGACAAACAGGAAGCAAAGGATGTTAATCACCGCAAAAATCCAGAATGTATAGGCGAGTCCGAATGAGTCGATCATCATCGGTACAAACTGTCCGATCGCCCAGTTTGCTCCCCATAAAAAGATGGTCGCAATGCCTGCGGCCCGCGCACGCAGATGGTTCGGGAAGATTTCAGAAATCATAATCCATGTGATCGGCCCTACAGATACACAAAATGCCGCCACAAAACCTAAAATAAAGAAGATCAGCATAAGTCCGCTTGTTAACTGAAAGTAGAACGACGTTCCGATTAAGATCATAAAAATAGCCATAAAAGCAGATCCGATGGACATCAATTTTTTTCGTCCGACTTTATCAATCAACAACACCGCAATAACGGTAAAAATAACTTCTACAACACCGACGATACAGGTTGCCACAAATCCGGCGTTTTGACCGTATCCCATCATTTTAAAGATTTCCGGCCCGTAGTAAGTAATCGCGTTCATGCCGATGACTTGGTTAAACAACGCCAGCAGGATTCCAATGACAAGCGCCTTTCTGAGACCCGGCTTGAACAGCTGGGACAGCGACCCCATTTGTTCTATTTTTAAAGAGTTCTCAATGTTCTTTAATTCTTCTTTTGCGACTGTTTCTCCATTAATACGTGTCAGTATCTTTAACGCTTCTGTTGTTTTGCCCGCTTTCGCCAGCCATCTCGGGCTTTCCGGCACGACGAGCAATACGAGGAAAAAGATCACGGACGGCACCATTCCATAAGCGAGCATCCATCTCCAACCGGTGTGCACGCCCCATTCGTATGTTCCGGACCGCTGCACAGCGAGATTAATAAAGTACGTAGCGGATATACCCAATATCGTAAAGAGCTGATATAAGGAAGAAAGGCTTCCGCGTATGGCAGGCGGCGCCGCTTCTGTAATATACGTAACAGAGAGTGATGAGCCCATCCCTATTCCGAGGCCTCCGATAACCCTTGCAATGATTAAGGTCGATACGTCTTGTGATAACGCTGAAACGATGGCTGATATCGCAAATAACAAAGCAGCTGTCATTAAAATTTTTCTTCGGCCGAACCTGTCGCTTAAAAATCCGGATATCCCGACGCCCGCAACTCCTCCGATCATAATGCTGGAAATCACGAGTCCTTCCATAAACGGAGTGAGGCTGTATAAATCTTTCAGAAAACCGATGGCGCCTGAAATCACTGCCGTGTCATAGCCGTACAGTAAGCCGCCAAGTCCCGCCGCGCATGAGATTAAAATGACAAATCCCATTGAATGGCCTCTTGTTACAGGAGCATTTGGTTCTAATTGAGTTGGAGTATTCTTCATTTCCCTGCCCTCCCGAATGTTAAGTAAAGCGTTTACATTTACTTCTGTAATTGTACGTACTTATATTAAAATTTAACGAAAATTTCATTTAATTAGTACGTACAAATATAGAATAATCCTGTTTGTATTTTCTGTCAATGTTTTATTACAAAGAACGCTGTGATATACTAAAATTTGTCCGTATACATTTTGGAGGAATAGATATGTTACCAAAATACGCCCAAGTAAAAGAAGAAATCAGTTCATGGATTAATCAAGGCAAAATTCTGCCCGATGAAAAGATCCCTACCGAAAACGAATTAATGCAGCAATTCGGCGTCAGCCGGCACACCATTCGCAAAGCGATCGGAGACCTCGTATCACAAGGTCTGCTGTACAGCGTGCAAGGCGGAGGAACCTTTGTCGCTTCACGCTCTGCTAAGTCAGCGCTGCATTCCAATAAAACGATTGGCGTTCTGACAACCTACATATCAGACTATATTTTCCCGAGCATCATTAGAGGAATCGAGTCTTATTTAAGCGAGCAAGGATATTCTATGCTTTTGACAAGCACAAACAACAATCCGGACAATGAACGAAGAGGATTAGAAAATCTGCTGTCACAGCATATTGACGGACTTATTGTGGAACCGACAAAAAGCGCCCTGCAAACCCCCAATATCGGCTACTATCTGAATTTAGAGAAAAACGGCATTCCTTTTGCGATGATTAACGCATCATACGCCGAGCTTGCCGCACCGAGTTTTACCTTGGATGATGTGAAAGGCGGCATGATGGCGGCGGAGCACTTGCTTTCTCTCGGCCACACGCATATGATGGGTATTTTCAAAGCTGATGACACACAAGGTGTGAAGCGGATGAACGGGTTTATACAGGCGCACCGGGAGCGTGAGTTATTCCCTTCACCGGATATGATCGTGACATTTACGACCGAGGAAAAGGAATCGAAGCTGCTGGAGAAAGTAAAAGAGACGCTGGAGAAAAACAGCAAAAACATGCCGACTGCTATTCTTTGCTATAATGATGAAATTGCACTGAAAGTGATTGATATGCTTCGGGAAATGGATATCAAGGTGCCGGAGGACATGTCCATCGTCGGATATGATGATTCCCATTTCGCGCAAATCTCCGAGGTGAAATTAACCTCTGTGAAGCATCCAAAATCCGTGCTAGGAAAAGCGGCTGCGAAATATGTCATTGACTGCTTAGAGCATAAAAAGCCGAAGCAAGAGGATGTCATATTTAAGCCTGAGCTGGTCATTCGCCAGTCGGCCAGAAAACGGAATGAATAAAAAAGCAATGTACGGGTCTCCCCGCTGCATTGCTTTTTTTATGGCTGTTATCTGTTTTTCCAAACGTCTGCAATGATTTCAAACGAACGCATTCTGTCTGCGTGTTCATAGGTTTCTGAGTTGACCATTATTTCGTCCGCCTGTGTCGTTCTGACAAAGTCTTCAAGCTTCGCCTTCACTTCTTCCGGACCGCCGACAATCGTCGAGCTCAGCTGTTCATTGACCATCGCTTTTTCATACGGACTCCAGATTTGATCCATGTCTTCTACAGGCGGCTTCAACTGGTTCGGCGTGCCGCGGACGAGATCAAGAAATCTTTGATAATGTGAAGTCGCAAGGTGCTGCGCTTTCTCGTTTGTATCTGCCGCGATAATGGTGACGCCTACCATTGCATACGGTTCATCAAGCACTTCTGACGGCGTAAACGAATTGCGGTACAGCTCTAAAGCTGGAACTGTATTCGCCGGCGAAAAATGAGCGGCGAATGCAAATGGAAGGCCTAGTTCGCCTGCGAGACGGGCGCTGAAGCCGCTTGAGCCTAGCAGCCAAATCGGCACATCTATGCCCTCTCCCGGAATGGCGCGGACTTGATTCCGCACATTTCCTGATGGTTTAAAGTAATTGCGCAGTTCCTCTAATTGTTCTGGAAAATCTTCACCGCTGTTAATGTTTCTGCGAAGCGCTCTTGCTGTCAATTGGTCAGTTCCCGGAGCACGTCCGAGCCCCAGATCAATCCGCCCGGGATACAGCGTTTCCAGTGTGCCGAATTGCTCGGCAATCACTAGAGAAGAGTGGTTCGGCAGCATAATGCCGCCGGAACCGACACGGATTTTCTTTGTGCCGCCGGCAATATGGCCGATCAGAACCGCGGTGGCAGAGCTTGCGACACCTTCTATATTATGATGCTCAGCGAGCCAGTAGCGTTGATAGCCCCATTCCTCCGCACGGCGCGCCAAGTCCATGCTGTTTCGGAATGATTCAGCAACCGTTCCTCCCTGAACAACCGGAGATAAATTCAAGACAGAAAGCAAGGTATCTTTGCGTTGGTTGTTAGACATATTGTTCTCCTTTGCAAATGTGTTATCAGTAAACAGCCTCAAGCTGTCAAGTATGAATGAAAGGACTTCTCTCACACCATAACACAACTGCTTTCAGGAATAAAAGAATTTGATTCGATGAAATTCGAACAATTTAAAACGAACGGTTTGCCCCGTTATTCTGCCCCAAACAGGTTCTGGGCCATATCAATGAATAGTTTAGCCGCTAGAGAAGCGTCCTTTAGCGACGGAACAGCTAGCTGCACATCACGGTACACCTGCGGGTCCAGATCCCGCGTCACCACATGCTCCGGCAGCGGCATGCCCGACATGGACATTTCTGATAAAATCGCCAGGCCCAGTCCCTCTCTGACCATACTGATCGAGGTGTTCATGTTATAGACTGTGAAAGCGGCGTTCAGCGTAGCACCCGCCTGCCTGAACATATGGTTAAAAGGCGATTCATAGCCGCCGTCACAGACGATCATCGGTGCATGATCAAGATCTTTCAGCGTAATGGCTAGACGGCTGCAAAGCGGGTGATCATCCCTGAGCACGACGGCCATTTTGTCTTTTTTCAGATGAATGTACTCCATCTCCTCCGTTGGATACAGAAGAATGCCGACATCTATCATTCGCGTGTGAAGCCACTCCTTGACTTCATTTACAGTTCCTTCGTGCAGCACGAGTTCCAGTTTCGGGTATTTTTGTTTAAACTCACTGATCAGCTTCGGCATAAAATAAGCCGAGGCAGTTGAGAATGTGCCGATATGGACCGTTCCCAGTTCTAGCCCTTTTTCCGCGGCTGCGACTTGCTCAACTTTTTCAACGCCTTTCAAGACTTCTCTGATGTGGACTAAGATCTTTTTACCTGTCTCGGTCAGCATCAGGCCATTCCGGCGGTCACGGATGATCAGCTTTACGTCAAGTTCAGCTTCAATCGCAGAAATCGCATGGCTGACAGCCGGCTGTGTCATGTTCAGCGCCTGCCCCGCTTTTGTAAAGCTTCCCGTTTCAGCTATTTTCACGAAAACCCTTAATTGTGTAATAGTCATAACAATTTACTTATGCTCCTTATAAAAAAGATTCATTTTATTTATCTTATATTCTACAGTATCATAATGGAAAAGTTCTACAAGGAGTGATTGAAATAGTGAAACAGCTCTCAAAAACGCGGACAGCGCTCCTGCTCGCCTTTCTCGTCATCATGTGGGGCATCAATTGGCCGCTGTCCAAAGCAGCGCTCGCCTATTCGCCGCCGCTATTGTTCGCGGGCATCCGGACGCTGATTGGCGGGATTTTATTAGTCATTGTCGCACTGCCGCGTATTCATAAATTGCGTTTTAAAGAAACGTGGCCGATTTATCTTGTTTCTGCACTTTTAAATATTACGTTATTCTATGGGCTGCAAACGATCGGGCTGAATTACCTTCCGGCCGGCCTGTTTTCCGCAATCGTCTTCTTTCAGCCGGTGCTGATGGGCGTGTTTTCTTGGCTGTGGCTCGGTGAATCGATGTTTGCAATGAAAGTGATCGGGCTGATCCTCGGTTTTGCGGGAGTAGCTGTCATCAGCGCCGCGGGTTTTGGCGGGCATATTTCTGTCATTGGGGTTCTGCTGGCCCTCGGCTCCGCACTCAGCTGGGCGTTAGGAACAGTATTTATGAAAAAAACAGGCAGCCGCGTCGATTCCATCTGGATGGTCGCTTTGCAGCTGACGATCGGAAGCGTGTTTCTGCTTTTATCCGGATTTTCGACAGAAAGCTTTTCGGCGATACAATGGACAGTTCCGTTTATCACCAGCCTGCTGTTCATCTCTGTCTTCGTTATCGCACTCGGCTGGCTTGTCTTTTTTACGCTTGTCGGTTCAGGGGAAGCAAGCAAGGTCGCTTCCTACACTTTTTTGATTCCGCTCATTTCGATCGTGGCCAGCTCCATTTTCCTGCATGAACCGCTGACCTTAAGCCTCTTGGCAGGGCTGCTGCTGATTGTAACGAGTATCTGCCTCGTGAATTCAAAATCAAAAGCACAGAAAGCGGCGGCGATTGGTGTAAAAGAGAAGGCTGCACAATAGTAAAAACCTCTTGTCGGATGTGACAAGAGGTTTCTTATTTACTGATGCTTACGTCCTTTGATCAAATACACAATCGTAATCAAAAGATAGATCGCCGCAGTAATGCTGGTCATCACAATTGACGTTGTCATAATGACTCCAATCAGAATAGCGAGTAATGCCAGAATCGCAAACCATGTCGTGTATGGGAACAACTTTACATAATAAGCCGGTGTTTCTGTTTGGTATTTTCTTGATTTCAAATGGGCGAATCCGATGATCAGCCAGATGAATAATACGGTATATCCCAATGACCCCATTAAGTAATTAAACGTTTGGCTTCCCGCGAACAGAGAAATCAATACGCCAATATATAGGGAGGAAGTGCACATCAGAATCGCAAACATCGGTACGTTTTTCGATGAAAGTTTCGAAAAGATTTTCGGGAGCCTTCCGTCACTTGCCT
Organism: Bacillus sp. 11C; assembly: GCF_055486375.1. NCBI lineage: Bacteria > Bacillati > Bacillota > Bacilli > Caryophanales > Bacillaceae > Bacillus > Bacillus sp. 11C. The sequence goes on along the minus strand of NZ_JBUPVZ010000008.1, from coordinate 181,263 downwards.
GTGTATACAAAATGCGGGACGACCCGTATAAACCTGAATTCATTGAAGAAATGATCGCAAGCAGGATGACTGCGTTCATGATATGATCCGCACCCGGAATGCCTACCATTTTAAAGACCATGACGAAAGGACTTTCCGGAACGGAGTTGACTTGATTCCATGGAATCAGGCTGACAATGATAAAAAACGGCAGCAGATAGAACGTGACAATCCGTGTTAGAGTGCTGCGGACAGCTTTCGGGACAACCTTTTCAGGATTTTTTGTCTCAGCAAGCGTTACACCAATAATTTCTGTACCGCCGTAAGAGTAGATCACGACTAGCATCGCCGTAATCAGCCCTGTGCCTCCGTTCGGGAAAAATCCGCCGTGCTCTGTCAGGTTTGAGAACCCGGCAGCTGTATGATCACCGAATGATACAAATAAGAGCAACAATCCTAATATAATAAAAATAATAATAACGGTAATCTTGATCATCGCCAGCCAATATTCGGTTTCGGCGAAGATTTTAACAGAAAGCAAATTCACAACCGTGACAATAAGAGATATCCCTAATGCCAGGACCCAAATCGGGCAGCCCGGCAGCCAATATTGAATAAAGATCGCAGCGACAACAGCTTCAGCCGCAATGTTGAGCACCCACATTTTCCAGTATATCCAGTCCAAGAAATAAGCAGCGTAATTTCCTAATACCTGCTGGACAAGATCCCGGAAGGTTCTTGCGTTTCGGTTGCGCACAGCCATTTCCGCGAGCCCCTGCATAATAAACAGCAAAATAATACCGCCGAGCAGGTATGCGATAATGACAGATGGCCCCGCCACATCGATCGCCGAACTGCTCCCTTTAAATAAACCTGCGCCGATTGCTCCGCCCAGCGCCATCATCATAATATGGCGGGACGTCATCGTGCGCTTTAACGTCTGATTGTCCTTTTTCATCCTCTACTACCTCTCCTTCTCGTTTTCAAAAACAAAAAAGCCCGCCGCCTCTTATCCAATAGATAAAGAGACGACGAGCCTTAGGCTGACCGCGGTACCACTCTTGTTGATTCTTCATGAAGAATCCAGCTTTTGACCTGTAACGAAGGTTAGCCGTTAAAACATGAGGAATATTCAATCTATTCCGTTTCGTCTTACCACTCCCGGGCGAGTTCAAAGAAAAATCAGGCTGCGTCACACCGCCCCGCAGCTCTCTTTTCTGATTAATTCTTTTACTGCTCCCAATCTATGTGTTTTCGTTTTCTGAAAAACTGAAATTTTATGTTCTGAATATACTAACATAATATACGTGCTTCTTTTTTCCCTGTCAATAACCTCAGAGAAAAAAGAAATTGTTATTTTACCCCTTTTTGAATGGCTTTCCAAAAGGATTCTGACTCGTTTCCTAATGCATAGACTGAGACACCTGCTATTTTGTATTGCTTTGCCAGATGGCTTTTCGTTTGGACGGTTTTTTCATTTTCATACCACACGACATGTTTATGCTTCTTTTTGTCAATGTAAGAAAACGTCATCGAACCTGATTTTTTGTTGAATATCGGCTTTGCTTTCTGCTTTTTGATCAGGGGCTTGAGTTCATTCCATGCTCTCATTGTGCTGCCGCTTCCGTCTTTCACATCCCAGTCATAGCCGTACGCAGGGATTCCCATGATGACTTTATTGGCTTTGATCTTTTTGGCTGAAAACTGCAGAGAGCTTTTGATCCAGCCTGTGCTCGCCACCGATCCCGGCTCGCCCCAAATGCCGTGTTCGTCGTAAGTCATGACTTGCACATAATCGGCATATTGACCGATTTTCGCATAATCATACGGCCAGCTCCAGTCATCATTTTGATCATCGGCGCTTTTGGCCGGAACGGAAACCATTGTTTTGATCTGTTTCTTTTTCAGCGCCTGTGAGACATCTTGTATGAAGCGTGAATATGTGGACCGGTCTTCTGGATTCACCGCTTCAAAATCGATATTGATACCGTAGTATGAGTGCTTTTTAGCCAGTGCTATCAGCTGATCTGTGAATCGTTTTTTCGCTGTTTTATTACCCATGACCCGGCTCGCTAAGTCTCCGTCAAAATCGTAAATCGTGTCATTATAGTTTGAGATGACCGCCCATGTCTTGATTTTTTTCTTTTTCGCATATGTCAGCTGCTTGCTTGGGGCATCGCCAATGATGTGTCCGTTTTTTTCAAACGCAAACGTATCTGTGGCGATCGAATTCATGTATGTATGATATTTCACAAGAGAATTGTATGAGTCCGTATCCCCAGTTGTGTAGCCTAATGTCATGCCAGCGGCTTTCGCTTCTGCGTTTGAATACATAAACAGAATGATCGCAATCGCCAGTGAAACAGCTGCGATCAGCCATTTTTTCATCGCATTTCCTCCTTTTTCAATTCATACTCTTCTCATCGGCCAAACAATTGGAAGTTGAAGTTTTTTCAGCGTGATTGAAAACCTTTGAAGTCTAGGAAGGATGAGCATTGGAGCAGACTTCCGCAGGTTGCGGTGACAGGGGCGTTTGAGCAGGACGCTGCCTGACAACGAATGCGAGGGTTTGTCGACACGCTGAAAGCCCGGCATATGGCCGGGCTTTCTCAGGTTAGCGGTCAGAGACGAGAATGTATGCTGCTTTTACAGGTCCGTGCACCCCGACGACCAAATCCATTTCGATATCGGCTGAGTTGCTCGGTCCGGTAATGTAGTTGACGCAGGAGGGGACAGTGGCGCCGTCCGCAATGTTTTGGCGGATGATATCACTGGCTTGCGTCATTCTCGGCACAATGCTTGATTTTGGCACAATCGCAATGTAGGTCGTCGGCAGAAGGCTGACAGACCGGCCGATATCTTTTGAGGAGAAGAGGACAACCGTCCCCGACTCGGCCAGTGTGATTTCACTGAATGTAATTCCTACATTGGCTTGCTCCGCTTTTTTGATATTTTCTTCGCCTTTGTCAGCATCCCACTCCCAGACCGGCGTTCCATCGCTCGGCCAGTCTTTGGTGAGCAAGCCTTTTAGCCCGTATGCTTCAAAGCGGGGGTCCTTTGGAATGATAACAGGGCCTCCGGAAAACCGGCTGACTTGCTCGCGCAGGGCATCGCAGAGACCGGTTGAATCCGTTTCAATCAGCTCTGTATGGATTTTGACGCAATGGTTTTTGAGCACTGTGACCAAGTCATCCGCCGAGTATCCTTCAAGTGTTTGATATTGCGGCTGATGCGCCCACTCTGGGACTGCCACGCCTCCTGTTCTTCTTTCACGGCCAAGGCGTGATGCGATCCGGTTTAAAAAGCTCTCCTGATTCTGAACGGTCCCCTTCGTCATGACTCCTCCCCCTTCGCGCGTTCACTTGTTTCTCTATCTGTAAACCAGTCTCTGAATCTCGATTTATGCGGCGCCGGGAAATCGCGGATCTGTGTCCAGCTTTTGAGCGGGCCGGGCCCTTTCGACATTTTTTCACCCTCTGTAAAAGGCGTCATCGCGGCCGGTGCCCATTTTGAGCCCATTTTATAAAGCGGCAAAGAGGACGCGCCGAGTCCAAATGCTTTCATCGCAAGCTTTTCACTGATCGGCGCCCTGCCTTCTTTTTCGACGATGTTCTGGCGATGCTTGAGGAGCAGCTCATGTAGCGGAATTTTGACCGGGCAGGCTTCTGAACAAGCCGCGCACAGTGTAGATGCGTACGGCAGCTCCTTATAATCGTCATAACCGCCAAGCAGCGGCGATAAAACCGCTCCGATCGGCCCCGAATAGATTGAGCCGTAAGAGTGTCCGCCGACATGGCGGTACACTGGGCAGACATTGATACAGGCGGCACAGCGGATACATTGCAACACAGACTGGAATTCCGTTCCGAGAATGTTGGACCGCCCATTATCAACAATGACAAGGTGGAATTCCTCCGGCCCGTCCACTTCCCCTTCCAGCTTCGGGCCTGTCAGTGCTGTAATATAACTTGTCAGCCGCTGCCCGACAGCACTTCTTGTCAGCATGCTGACAAGCACTTCAAATTCAGAAAATGACGGGACAATCCGCTCCATTCCCATCACGGTGATTTGTGTTTTCGGCAAGGTGCTCACAAGCCGTCCATTTCCTTCATTGGTCACAAGGCTGACAGAACCCGTATCAGCGATGGCGAAGTTGCAGCCGGTAATGCCGATATCCGCTTCGAGAAACTTTTCCCGGAGGATGGCGCGCGCATGCATCACTAGCTCTTCCGGTTTTTCTGTATGTTGATAGTCCAGCCTTTCTTTAAAGACATCGCGTATCTGCTCTTTATTTTTATGAAGGGCGGGCGCTACGATATGTGACGGCGGATCGTGATCATCAATCTGCAAAATATATTCGCCGAGGTCGGTTTCAACGACTTCACAGCCTTCCTGTTCCAGCACCTCATTCAGATTGATTTCCTCTGTAACCATTGATTTTGATTTTACGATTTTCTTTCCATTCTTCTTTTGAATGACGTTGCGAATATAAGAAGACGCCTCTTCCGATGTTTCCGCGAAATAAACATGCCCGCCTCGTTTCGCCACATTTTCGGCAAGCTGGCCGAGATAGAAATCGAGATTTTCAAGGACATGCTGCCTGATTTCCTCTGATAAGGAGCGCCAGTCTTCCCAGTTTCCCAGCTCTTCGGCCGCTTCAAGGCGCCGTGTCCGCAGACGTTCCTGCGCACCAGAAACAGCGCCTCTCATAAATTCATTATCAATCCCCTGTGATACCCGCTCTTTAAAAGCGTCAGTACCGATTTTCATCGCCATGATCCTTCCCCCTCTGAATCCAGTTTTATCTGCTGTTTAGCACTTCGGCGATGTGCATCACTTTGACATTCTTGTCTTTTCGGTCAAGCCGGCCCCCGATATTCATCAAACAGCCGCAGTCAGCGCCGATCAGCACCTCCGCACCCGTATCCTCCACGCATGCGACTTTTTCATCGACCATCTGCTCAGAAATCTGTGCCATTTTGACGGAGAATGTTCCTCCGAATCCGCAGCAGTTATGTTTGCCCGGAAGCGCTGTGAACTCTAAGCCCTTCACTTGGCTCAAGAGCTTCATCGGCTCCTCCCGAACTCCGAGCAGTCGCGTCATATGGCACGACGTATGTAAGGTCGCTTTTGTATGAAGGGTCGCGCCGACATCCTCCACGCCAAGGACGTTCACGATAAAATCCGTCAGTTCATACGTTTTATCCGCGAGCTTTTGCGCTTTGTCCGCCCATTTCGGATCATTCTGAAACAGGTGCGGATACTCCCTGAACATCGTCGTGCAGGAACCGGAAGGGCTGACGACATATTCGGAATCCTGAAACGTTTCGATCATCCGTTTCATTGCTTTTTTGGCGTCATTCACATAGCCGCTGTTATAAGCCGGCTGCCCGCAGCAGATCTGCCCCTCCGGAAAATCCACCTCACATCCAAGGCGCTCTAGCAGTTCCACCGTTGCTTTTCCGACATTTGTTTGAAACATATCAACAAGACAAGTGACAAAAAGTGAGACTTTCATGATGAACCCCTCTTTCATCCCCAATATATGATCAGGTCATCTGATGACCTGAGTTAAAATAACTATATGAATATCGTACACTATTCTGACAAAGGAAGGAAAGGGTTTTCTAAACATCTCGGCAATAAAAAACGCCTGTTCCACTGGACAGACGTTCATAGCAATATACATTTTTTAATGACCATACAGGCACTTTCTGTATTTTTTATATGTTTTCACAAATAAATAAAAGAAGCTAAGAGCGCTAAGGAGAACAATCCAGCCCGCTCCCCCTCTCATCAGTGCAAAAGGTGTTTCAAACAAAAAGGCTCTGATAAAAGCTGCTCCCGTCTTATCCCACAGGCCCGGCGTATAATACAAACTCTGGGGACGGATAAATAAATCAGCAGTCAAACCATTGGTAGAAAAGAGGATCAGGATGAAGGATAAGAATATAAAAGAAAGTGCAAAGTACGATTGCAATAGGCGTTTATATCTTCCGGCTCTGGATTCTGTATCAGAAAAAATATCGTCTGATGCACTGGCTTTCTCTTTTCTAAAATAATGCAGGCCTTGTGAACTGAAAAGATGCTTCCATCCGCTGTCTTCAAAGAGAGTTCGATAATCAGTAAAATCTCCCGGATGTTTAAAGGTGCGATAGTCTATTTTGACGGTAGAGTTGTCAGACGATGCTTCATCTGAAAAACGATAGGATAAAAAACCTTTCCCTTTTAATTCGCACCCCTTATCTGCCATCTTATTCAGCCATTGTTCCTCACTGTCTATGTCCATAAAATATCTGTATTTCTTCATATGGTCTCCCCCTTTTTATTTACTTCCTGCCTCGTTATGTCAACCAGCCGCTCCATTCTCTCCATATCCTTCCACAACACATTTCTTCCGAGTTCAGTGATGATATATGTTTTTCTGCGGCGGTCTTCACTTGGATAAGGCTCGATCAATTGATGCTTCAATAAGTTTTCAATTGCTCCATAAAGAGTTCCAGGCGCCATTTTTACTCTTCCGCCGCTAAGATCTTCAATATTTTTCATAATGATGTAGCCGTGAGCAGGATGTAACAAAGATAAAAGAACATAGTAAACAGTCTCAGTCAGCGGCAAATGCTTATTTTCTTTCATATAACGGCCTCCAATATTCAGTGTAACTGTATAATTCCATCATATACAGTTATACTGAATATTGCAACCATAAATAACCAGATGAACACAAAAAAACCTGGCTATAAATAACCAGGTTTCCATTAAATCCAGCCTTTATCCTCAGCGATGCTGGCGGCTTCTGTCCGATTTTTCGCATTGAGCTTTTGGATGATTTCTGAAATATAGTTTCGGACTGTACCTTGAGATAAATAGAGTTCAAGCGTAATATCTTTTGTTGTCTTGCCTAAAGCCGCCAGTCGCAGAATTTCTTGTTCTCTTACGGTGAGCGGATTTTCGTCTCGCATCATATTAAACGTCAGCTCGGGGCTGAACACCCGTTTTCCCTTTACACACTTTCGGATGGCGTCGGCCAGATCGTCAATTTCGCCGTCTTTCAGCAGATAGCCATGTACGCCGGCTTTGACAGCGCGTTCAAAATATCCGGGACGGGCAAAAGTGGTTAAAATAATGACCTTGCTGCCGCAGCCTTTTAGCATTAATTCCTCTGCCACATCCAGCCCGCTTCGAACCGGCATTTCAATGTCCATGATGCATACATCCGGCTCCAGCTTCAGAATGGCTTTTAACGCTTCTTCCCCGTTGAGTGCTTGTCCGATGACTTCCATTTCCTCTTCTAAATCCAGCAGAGATCCCAGAGCGCCTAAAAGCATTCGCTGGTCCTCAGCAATAAACAGACGAATCATTCTTTTCGTCCTCCTATCAATCTGCTTTTTTAATAAGCGGAATCGTCAGTGTCAAAACCGTTCCGTTATGAGCTGAAAGCGTTAATCCTCCTTCAATGAGCATCAGCCGTTCTTCCATTCCCCGCAGGCCATTCCCAAACGTATTCTCCTTTGCCGCTCCCTTTCCGTCATCCCGTATCACAACTCTCATTTTGTCAGCAAACCGAGAAATGGTGATGGCGCAGTGGGTTGCTTTGCTGTGCTTGATGATATTGGTCACGGCTTCCCGCATACACATGCTGATAATATTTTGCGTGACGGGAGATATTGCTGAAAAGTCTTCGTCACCTATATATTGAAAGGTAATGTTCCCCGTTCTTAATATGTGCTGAATGTTGGCAAGCTCCTCCGCCATCGTAGCCGTTCTCATATCAGAAACAAGCTCACGAACCTGCTTGAGTGCGGCGCGTGAACTGATTTCCATTTCTTTTGCTTCCAGCCGGGTCCGTTCTGGATCAGATGTTGCCAGCCGCTGAATAAGCTGGCTTTTTAATGTAAGAAGGGACAGCGTATGTCCGAGCGTATCGTGGAGATCACGGGCGATTCGAACACGCTCCTCCCTTTTGGAGAGTTCTTTTATCTGTTCGTTGGCTTGGGCAAGTTGGGTTTCAAGTTCAATTCTCCGAAACATCGAACGGATGCCGAATGGAGAAATGAGCATGATGACGAGAAACGGGAGAACAGAAAAAAGCTCCCGGAGCGAAACCGAATTCGCGAGAAATTGATAAAAACACGGAAAAAGCAACATAAAGATTAAACCGCAGAACGCACGGTTAAACTTTGTTTTCTCTTTGTAATAACCAACAAAGTTTGCCGGAAAAAACCCTAAATAGATATAGGTGATATTGTAAAACACACTATAGATGAAAATAACCGCCATTTGCACGATAAGCCAATACGTAAACGAAGCTCTGCCCACATTGCAAAACAACTGGCGATAGGCTATGACAAAAAAGAGCAGCATGCCATATCCAATCACCTGTTTGACGCCTGTTTCTCTCAATAAAGAAAGAAACGGCATGATGGTATACACCAGAAAGATATAAGGGAAAAACCCGAATTGCTTAGGGAATATGGATCTTAAGATTTTCATGTATTACACCGCTTCTTGTTTTCTTCTTATATACTTAGATAGTAGCATGAAGAGCATCAAATAAGCGATTAGTATCAGAATATTTTCCCATGACGGACCCCCGCCCCGGACAAGTTCCCACGCTCCGTTCCCGAAATGATAAGACGGAAGCCACCGGCCAATGTTCTGCATCATGTCAGGCATAACCTCAAACGGCATCCACATGCCTCCGCCTAAAGCCAGCAGCATGTAAAGCACATTACTGATTCCAGCTGCTGTTTCTACTTTTCTCATAAGGCCGATTAGTGTGCCTAATGCTAAAAACGGCAATGCGCCAAACAAAATCCACAGTCCGCTCATGATCCATTCAAACGGGGACAAGTCGATGTCATTGATAATTGCGCCGCAAAGAAAAATGACGGTAATAGATAAGATGTGAATCACACTTTGACCGATCATCTGAGCTGATAAATAGATATGATCCGGAAGAGGCGTAATGCGGATAAAGGCAGTCCAGCCTTGCGACCGTTCTTGAACCATACGGATTCCAAGCGTCATGATAGAGGATCCCATTACGCTGAAGACTGTCATTGACATTAAGTAATGAGCGTCCCATGCACGTTGATCAGGGGCGTCCGTATTCACTACATTAGTAAAGAGATAATAAAAGGCAATCGGCATCATCAGAGACCAAAACACAAAATACTTATTCCGAAGCACCCTTTTCATTTCGGCTGCGCTTTGCTTTTGCAGCATATTCACTCACATCGCCCCCCTATTTCCGTCAGCCAGCTGGCGAAATGCCTCATCGAGCGTTCCTTGCTCAATTCGAATATCGCATGCTTGTATGTTTTCTTGAAAAATCAGTGCTAACACTTTGTCTGTATTTGATGTTTGGATGATGGTTCTCTGTTGCTTTTGGATCACTCGCTCTACGATCGGATGACGAGACAGCTTTTCCAATGATTCATCTGAATGCAGCGTAAAGGAAACAGACTGTTTTTGGATCCTTGAGCGGATTTGCATTGGCGAGTCGTCCGCCACAAGCCGTCCGTCAGCAAAAAATAAGATTCGCTGCGCGGCATCATCTGCTTCCTGTAAATAATGGGTTGAAAAAATAATTGTTTTTCCTTGGTCCGCGAGCCCATGTATGGTCTGCCAGAATCGATGTCTTGATGATGTGTCCATTCCGACTGTCGGTTCATCGAATATGAGCAGCTCCGGGTTCCCGACAAGTGCCAAAGCAAAGCTCAAACGGCGTTTTTGTCCGCCGGATAATTTTTCTGCCCTCGTTTTCAAGTCTTCTTTTGTGAGTGCTGTTAACGAAACGAGTTCTTTCATAGACAATGGATTTGGATAATAGCTTCGGAAGAGCTCGAGGATTTCATACACCTTCAGACCAGGCATGACGCTCACTTCCTGCAGCATCACCCCTATTTTTTCCCGCACCTGTTGATCATCGGGAACCCGGTTAAATAGCTTGATGTCTCCCTCGCTTGGTTTCAGCAATCCTAATATCATGGAGATAACGGTCGTCTTCCCTGCCCCATTCGGCCCGAGAATAGCTGCAATTTCTCCTTTTTTAATGCTGAAGCTGATGTTGTTTACAGCTGTTTTTTGCTGGAATTGTTTTGTCACATTGCTTACTGATACTGCCTCATTCATCACATGAACACCTCCTGATAGCTTATAATGATTGTAAAATGACGGAGAAGATGATGTTAGTATGAGGTGTCATGATGGTGGGTGACAAATGTCATATTCTTTCTCAAGTCTAGGCAATCCCTCCTCTACATCTTCCAATTCTTCCAGCTCGCCTATGCCGGATGTCCTCTTTCTTTTAAACTGCTATATACTTTCATAGAAAGACACACTCTTCAAACCGTGAGTGTTATGATATACATATTGAACTTTATTTTACTTTCCGGCTGAAAGGAGCCAATCATGAACGATGCGATTTTGTCTCGAAATGATGTGAAGGTGAAGGGAAGCGGCAAAACATCTATCATTTTCGCACCTGGTTTTGGATGTGATCAAAGTGTGTGGAATGCCGTGGCCCCGGCCTTCGAAGAAGATCATCGGGTCATTTTATTTGATTACGTCGGTTCGGGACATTCAGACTTGCACGCATATGACCCGGATCGTTACCGGACACTTGAAGGCTATGCCCAAGATGTTCTTGATGTTTGTGAAGCTTTAGATCTGGAAGACACCGTGTTTGTGGGGCACTCTGTCGGGGCTGTGATTGGGATGCTTGCTTCCATCCGCCGTCCGGCGCTTTTTTCCCATCTGGTGATGGTGGGGCCTTCTCCTTACTATTTGAATGATCCGCCTGAGTATTACGGAGGATTTGAGGAGGAACAGCTCCGTGGTTTGCTGGAGATGATGGAGAAAAATTACATAGGCTGGGCTACTGTATTCGCAGCAACCGTTCTGAATCAGTCAGATCGGCCTGAAATCAGGGAAGAGCTTGAAAACCGTTTTTGTTCTACTGACCCTGTAATTGCCCGCCAATTCGCGAAAGCCGCGTTTTTTTCTGATCACCGGGAGAATCTTTCGAAGGTAACGGTTCCCTCTCTGATTCTCCAATGCGCGGACGATATCATCGCACCGGCCGCAGTAGGCGAGTATATGCATAAGCATCTTCCTTATAGTACACTGAAACAAATGGAGGCTCGCGGGCATTGCCCCCACATGAGCCATCCTGAAGAGACGATCCAGCTGATCAGCGATTATTTGAAAGCGCTCTTGATATAGGAACGAAAGAGATAGAGGTGACCCTCTTAATGGACAAACAATTGAATGATGCACCATGCGGTTTCCTCACTTTGTCAGAAGAGGGTTCAATCATAGCTGTCAACCGCACCCTGCTCATGATTCTGAAATATGAGCCGAAAGAGATTGTCGGCCAGCATATGAATACGATCCTGACAATTCCCGCACAGCTTTTCTGCCAGCTCTATTTTGAGCCGCTTTTAAAACTGGAGCAGCACATTGAAGAAATGTACATTTCTCTGCAAACTAGAGATGGAGAAGAAATTCCCGTCCTTGTCAATGCTGTTGCAAGAGCTGATGGCGGATTATCTGTCACCGAGTGTGTTCTGATACCGATGCGAAAGCGAAACGAATATGAAAATGAGCTGCTGATGGCCAGAAACACGGCTCAGGAAGCTTTGCTTGCCAAACAGAAAGCCAATGCGGAGTTAGAAATGGCCTTGGAAGAGCTGAAGGCAAAACAAGAAGAACTTCTTGAGATCAACAAACAAAATCAACAATTTAAACTAAACACTAAAAGAGAGCTCGAGCTTGCCAGAAAAACACAGGAAAACTCGTTGACTGAACCGATTGTAAACGACCAGATCCAGATTGACGCTTATTACAAAGCATCCAGTGAATTATCGGGTGATCTATACGGATTTTATCAAATCGATGAACATCGATACGGCATTATTATTCTTGATGTGATGGGGCATGGGATTTCATCTGCATTGATTACGATGTCTCTGCATCCTTTGTTCCAGCGCCAGATCACGCAAGGTCTCAGTCCCGTCAAAGTCATGAAGGAATTAGACCGCCACCTTCACAGCTTGTTTCAAAATGATGAGGAAGCAAGACATTATTGCACGGCCATTTATCTCGAGATTGATACAGCCCGGCAAAAAATTGATTATGTCAACGCAGGGCATCCGCCGGCATTATGGCAGGGCGCCGGCGGAACCCAAAATCCGCTGCCCGCTACCGCGCCTCCGATCGGGATGTTTGAAGATACAGTGTTTCAGTCAAGCAGTCTTTCATACACGGAAGGCGGAAGGCTCCTGCTGTATACGGATGGCGTGATGGACCCTACGGCTTCATGTTATTTATTTGATTTGTTAAAGGACCATCCCGATTTGCCTATCGCTGACTTGAAAGAGCAAATTCTTACATCCCTGCATGATCATAAGGAAGCCCATCATAAAAGTGATGACGAATGTTTTATATTAGTTGATTTGAAATAAAATGATCCACGAGACGTAACAATGTTTGTTACATCTCATGGATTTTCTGTTTCAGCGATTCTTCAGGATATGTCCTGACTCCGCATATTGAAACACCTGCAGGGAAGGCAGCGGGTGTCCGTTAAAATCAAACAAAGCTTGGTTATCCACAGCACTTCCCCCATACCACTTTCCGGCATCTTCTGGGTCATATTCGGCGGCATAGCTGGAGGCCCAGCCTGAACCGTATGTATCCCACAACACTTTGTTTTTCTCTACCTGTGTTTTCGGCCCGACTGGAATCCACGCAGGCTCCCAATAGAACACACCAAGCCCCGCCGTTCCTGTATTCGCTACGGCCTGCATCACATCTCTTATCGCATTTGCCTGGCCTTGAACGGAAATAGGATATGGCAGCGTCTGTCCGCTTTTTGGCGCTGTATTTTCATGCCCATCGCCATCCTTCGCGGTATAGGTGTACGATGTCTCCGCCACCATGACTTTTTTGCCGTACTTCCCGGCAACTGCCTTCAGCATAGAGGTCAAATTCTGCAATGTGCCGTGCCAGAAAGGATAATAAGAACTGGCAAACACATCATAATCCACTTTGTTTTTGCGGAGTGTTTCTGCAATAAATGAATACCTTCCAGTTGTTTCAGGATTGGTAAAATGCAGCGCGACCAAGATGCCTGGGTCTGCTTCTCTGACCGCCCGGCTTCCTTCATTAAATAATTGGCTTATCTTCGCCCAATCGGTTTCGCCCGCAAATGCCCCTGTTGTTTCATTTCCGACCTGAACCATGCCGATGTCGACGCCTTCCTTGATCATTTTTTGCAGGCTTTGTTTCGTATACTCATAGAGCTCTGCTTTTTTAGCATCAAAGCTGAGATTCGCCCAAGCTTTGGGCACCTTCTGTTTCGCAGGATCAGCCCAGAAATCAGAATAATGAAAGTCGGCCAGCACCTTCATTCCGTTCGCTGTCGCTCTTTTTCCGATCTCAATGGCTTTTTGAACATCATTGTTTCCCCCTCCATATCCACTGCCATGTGAATCATACGGATCATTCCAAATGCGGACTCGAACATAGTTGACGCCGGCTTGTTTTAGGGTTGTAAAGATGTCCTGGCGTTTTCCGCTTGTATTGTAAAAGGTGACTCCGCTGTTTTCTAAAGCAATAACACTGGACACATCTGCCCCTTTGATAAAGTCCTTGTTCATGCCCTCTACTTTTTTAACGAAAAGATCCTCTGTCCGAGGGTTCTGCACATGTTTCTCCTCCCCAATGGCAGCGGCATATCCCGTAGAACTGAATACACTCCACACGATGGCAGCTGCAAAGAACATTTTCACTCTGCATTTCATGACACTTCTCACTCCTCGGTAAACACTTTCGAAATACAAGAAAAAAGAATCCGCCCATATCGAGCGGAGGCATCAGCCTAATGTGTGTTTACGACGATTCTCACTTCATATTTTTCCATCATCAGGTCGCCAGATACTATCTCTCCGGTCATCATATCTTTCACACTCTGATTAAACGTGACCAGCTGTTTTTCTTCCGTGAAATTCATGACAAAAATGTAATCATTGCCCTGATCCTGCCTCGCTTGTACGGAGACGCCTTTTCCGTGCCGAACCGGAAAAACAGGAGAAAGAGACAGGTCTGTGATCAGCCCTTCATAGAAATCCCGATGAAATTGATCCTCCAAACGCGCACCGATAAAATACGCCTTGCCCCGCTGATATTGATGGCTTGTCACCGCTGGCGTACGCGCATAAAAATCTTCTTGATACAAAGCTTCTGCAGACGCCGTCTTTACATTAATCACCGTTGCATAATCCTTCATTTCATATGATTGGCTGCGATAACTGACAGCATTTCGATCCTTCGGATACAGCGTATCGGTTTCAAGAGGCTCCATTCCGAAAATGGCTTGCAAATCCGGATGCCATCCGCCTGTGTACGTTAAGTCATGTTCATTTACAATTCCGCTGATATATGTCATGACTAAGGTGCCGCCGTTAGCCGTAAACGCTTTTAAACGGGAAATGGTGTCTTCGCTGATTAAATAAAGCATCGGGACGATCAGCAGTTTATATGATAGAAAATCTTGTTCTTTTGTGATGACGTCGACAGGGATATCGTGTTCCCAGAACGTGCGGTAATGCTGCTGAAGTGTTTGCGCATAACGTTTAGTCGCCTTTGCAAAACCCTGAGCATCCTCGAGCGCCCAATGATTTTCCCAGTCATATAAAATAGCAGTTTCAGCGGGCCGGTTCGTTCCGACAACTGCGGACAACTGTTCTAATGTCTCGCCGACTTTGGCCACTTCTTGAAAGACCCGATTTTTCGGGCTATTGTCATGATCCACTATTGCCCCGTGCAATTTTTCTGATGACCCGCGCGATTTACGGTATTGGAAATAGAGTACACTGTCCGAACCGTGGGCAATCATTTGCATAGACGACAGCAGATTCATGCCCGGGCGCTTCGCCTTGTTGACGTTATGCCAATTGACCGCGCTTGGCGTACACTCCATTAATAAGAAAGGCTGCTGCTTTAGGCTGCGGTACATGTCATTGATAAAGCCCGCCTTCATCGCCAAATCAGCTGTGCTTTCCCAGTCATTGTGCCAGACCGGATAAGCGTCCCAGCTGATGACATCGACATGCTTCGCAAATTTGCTGTAGTCGAGGCCCTGATACGGAATCAAATCCGGTGTGTCAGCCATAAAGTTCGTTGTGATAGGGATATCAGGCGTCAGTTCTTTAAGCGGGATGATTTCATTTTCATAAAACGAAATCGTTTGATCAGTGACGAACCGGCGCCAGTCTAAGTTCAAACCGTGCAAGCCATTTTCACCGATCGGCGAAGGGCTTTCAATTTGTGACCAGTCATTAAATGTATGGCTCCAAAAAGGAGTCCACCACGCATGGTTCAATGCCTTGAGGCTGTTGTCATATTTCGATTTCAGCCACACCCTGAAAGCATGCTGGCATTGGTCGCAGTGGCACTCTCCTCCGTATTCGTTGGAAATATGCCACATTAACAGCGCCGGATGATTGCCGTATCGTTCTGCTAATAACCGGTTGATGTGACGTGTTTTTTCACGGTAGACTTTAGATGTAAGGCAGTGGTTGTGCCTTCCGCCGTGCAGCTGTTTGACGCGGGAGGCATTGACCCGCAGCACTTCAGGATAGGTTTGTGACAGCCAGGCAGGACGGGCTCCGCTTGGCGTTGCTAATATGACCCGGCCGCCTATGCTGTGAATCCGTTCAAAAATATCATCAAGCCATTCAAATTGATATACGCCCTCTTCCGGCTCAAGCGCGCTCCATGCAAAAATGCCGACAGAAAACGTATTCGTATGAGAAAGCTTCATCAGCTTAATATCATCGGCTAAAATATCAGGCCGATCCAGCCACTGATCAGGATTGTAGTCTCCTCCGTGGAGCATGAACTTCGCTTTTGTAACGTACGTTTTTTCAAGCTTTGCCATTATTTTCTCCCCCTTATTCTCTTACCCTTTTGTTCCCCCAGCGGTTAATCCGGACACAAAATGCTTTTGCAGCATGATAAAGATGACGGCAACCGGTATGCTGATAAGCAGGGCTCCGGCAGCAAATGTCGTATAGCTGGCTCCCATGACATCATTCACTAAATTGAATAGACCTACGGGCAATGTATATGATTCAGGCGTTCTCAATATCGTTGAGGACAGCACAAAATCTCCGAGCGGGCCGGTAAAGCCGTTCATGGCGACTACTGCCGCCATCGGTTTTGATAATGGCAGAATGATCTGGAAGAAGATTCTTGTGCTGCCGGCCCCGTCAATCTTGGCGCTTTCGTCTAAATCCATCGGAATTGAATCCATGTATCCTTTCATCAAATACGTATTCATCGGGATCAGGCCGCCGATATAAAGCAAGATTAACAGCCAGTGGCTATTGATCATCCCCATGATTTGCGCCAGCACAAACAAGGCGATTAAAGCCGAAAACTGAGGAATCATTTGCAGCAATAAAAAGAGGGTTAAAGCGTATTTCCTTCCTTTAAATCGAAAGCGCGAAAACGCATAGGCGGTAAACGTCACACAGATCAAAGATCCGGCCATCGTAAACAGGCTGATCTTCATGGAGTTGTGATACCACTGCACATATTGAAGGCTTTCTTCGCCCGCAAATAACTCCTTGTAATGATCGAATGTCGGATGCTTAGGAATGATGGATGTACTGATTAAGCTGTTGCCGGGGTTAAAGCTTGCGCCTGCCGTCCAAAGGAGAGGATAAACAATGATGGCCGCCATACAGGCTAACAACAAGTAAGAAAAAAGGAGACGAATACATTTTCTGACCTTCATATCTGCCAGCATGCCTCATGCCTCCTCTTTAAAAGACTTCGTCCGTCTGAACTGCCACAATGCGATAGAGATGACAAACACAGATAATAAAATCGTTAAAGCCGCGGCGAGTGAATATTGACTGGACTGCATTGTCAATTTGTAAATCCACGACACAAGGATATCTGTCCCGCCGGCTGTTGATCCGGTTACCGCCGGACCGCCGCCGTTGAATAGATAGATAATATTAAAGTTATTAAAGTTAAACGTAAACTGGGTAATGATAATCGGAGCCATAGCAATGAACACCATCGGAAGCGTGATGTATCTCAGCTTCGAGAAAACAGAAGCGCCATCAATCGTGGCTGCTTCATACAGATCGTCCGGGATGGACTGCAAGACGCCTGTTGAGACGAGAAAGATGTACGGAAATCCGAGCCAGCCCTGCATAAGAATCAGTGCAAGCCTCGACCAATTGGCATCTGTCATCCATGGAAGAGGCTCTATGCCGAAAAAAGCCAAGATGTCGTGATTCATCGCACCGAAGCTATCATTAAACAGCCCTGCAAAAATTAAAATCGTCACAAAACCGGGAACAGCCCATGGCAAAATCAAAATCGTCCGGAAAAAACGTTTAAAACGAATGTCTTTCTGATTGACAATAATCGCGAGAAAAATCCCCAAACTGACTTGCAGTGTGGATGCTGCAAGTGTCCAAACCACTGTCCAAGCCAGTACATCAAAAAAAGTCGACCTCCAAATATCAACTGTGAAAATGTTTGAGAAGGTTTGAAAACCGACCCAATCAATTAATTTAGCAGGAGGCGAATGATATAAATCATAGTTTGTAAAGGCTAGTGCAAAGCTGAATAAGATGGGGAAGATGACGGCGAAAATTAAAATAAACAAAGATGGGCCGCTGACGACATAAGGGTAGCCATGAGAAATGATATGTTGGTATTGTTCCTTGAGGGAGCTCAATGGCTTGTTTTCATCGCGCTGTTTTCCGCTTTGAAACGCATCGCGAAGATTCACATAATACACCGCAAGGCCAAAGCAGGTCACGATTACAGCGATAATCCCTTCCGCCAGCAGAAACACGGAATGATCCCGCGGCACCTCTGTTCCCAACGTGAAAATTCCCCAAAACCCCATATTGAGCAGATCTCCAAAGACTGCAAAAAACGATGCGCCTAGGAAAAGAAAGACCAAACCTTTTATCCATTGCTTGTTATAAAATTGCCCCAGCCCCGGAATGATTGACAGGAATAAAGCGATTTGACGATTCTGCACCGTTTTCACCTCTCTTACAATACAAATCTAGCTTTCTTTTTATTTTCCGCTGTGCTTTGCCTTGATTTGTCCTTTAGCCGTTTCAGCGGCTTGATCCAATGCTTGTTTCGGATCTGCTTTTCCTGTTGCAATCGTCTGTAATGCTGAATCAGCCGGTGTCCATATTTCATTCATTTCCGGAATATTTGGTGTCAGCTCTGCGAAGCGGGTTTGTTCCGTAACAGCCCGTGCCGCCTCGCTTTTCATAATAGCCGGATCATTGGCTAAGGATTTCACAGCAGGAACTTCTTTCGTTTTTTCATAGCGTGTTTTAGCATTTTTTTCGTTTGCAAGAAAAACGGCTAATTCCTGCGCCAGCTCCGCATTCTTTGAAAACGCACTGACGTTGTAGCTTTTGACGCCGATAAAGGAGCTCATGTTTTTCCCCTTTTCCAGTTCCGGCAGTTTCGTTATGCCATAATTGATTCCTGCTTTCGAAAAGGCGTCTACATTCCATGGGCCCGAGATAATCGCTGCGGCTTTTCCTTCTGTGAACAGTGATTCCAGCACGTTTATCCCTTGTTCTCCAATAATGCCTGCCGGGAATAAACCATCCTTGTAAAACTTTTGAATCTGCGCCGCACCTTTGACAGCGCCTTTATTATTGATCCCGATGTCTGACGGGTTATAGCTGCCGTCTTTGTCCTTTCCGAAAATATATCCGCCGTAACCGCTCATCACACTTTCCGCGTAATAAATTTGATCAAATAACGCTAAAAAGCCAAATTTGCTGCCGTGAGCAGTCTTTTTGGAATAGTCGTACCACTCCCCCAGCGTTTGCGGCAATTCCTTCTCTGAAATAAGATCTTTGTTGTAAAAAAGCACTGTCGTTTCGACCGCTTTAGGCAGCCCATAAAGCTTTTGATCTACCATTTGAGATTGGATGGAAGTGTCAGTGTAAAGCGATTGCACGTCCTTTTCAACATGTAATTCCTTGAGTAATCCCTCCGTGACAGCCGTTCCGATTTGGTCACCGGGCATTGTTAACACGTCAGGCCCTGTGCCGGCCGGACCGTCCATCCGCAAATCTTCAATCTGCTGGGCATACGGTTTTTCAACGACTTTGACCTTCACTTCATACTCTTTTTCAAAGGCGGCAACGGCACCTTTCATGCCGATGCTCTTTTCTTTATCCTCCCACACGACAAGCTTTGACCCTTTTGAGCTTGGTTTGGTGCTGCCGCTTTCCTTTGGGCCGCAAGCCGCCAAGGATAAACTGACAGCCGCGCAGAGCATGAGTGCGGAACACTTTTTCGCCATTTTCATTGTTTGTCACCCTTTCGCTAGTAATGAAAGCGCTTCAAAAAATAATATAGCGCGACTGAGAAAATATGTAAACAAACTATTTACTTCTATCAGTAAATCTTTTTACCAAATAAAAAAACAGCTTAGTGTCCTAAGCCATTCTTAATTCATACTCTTTCTGACGATTAATTCCGCGCCCACATATAATGTTTTTACCGTTCTTCTCTTGTCCTGCACTTGTTCAAGCAGCATCTCAACAGCATTTTTGCATAATTCATGTATATCAATATGAAACGTCGTCAGAGGGGGTGAGACATACTTTGCAAAGCTGATGTTGTTGATGCTCACAATGCTTACCCTGTTCGGTATGGCAATTCCTTTTTCGTTCAGGGCTTGCAGACAGCCAACTGCAATCGGGTCCGCCGCGATCAAAAAAGCCGTTGGAAGCTGATCGCCTAATGTGTCGATCGCTGCTGTCATCAGGCGATAGCCATTTTCTACAGAGAACCCGCGATGACAGAAGATATAGCACTCGTCCAGCAAGCCTTTTTCCCTCATATAAGATCTAAAGGTTTGTTCACGGATGTCCATTTCATCCTGATTGGTGTTCGGATTTTTGTATGTGCCGCCGATAAAACCGATGCTCTGATGCCCTTTCCCGCTCAGGATATTTACCGTCTTCCTTGTCATTTGAGCTAAATCGGGCCTTACCGAGTCAAAATGATCGGGATCAGGAGTTGAATCGATAAACACGCCGTTTTCAGTGAGATTTCTGAGAAAAGCCAGCTCTTCATCAGAAAATGTTCCGACGGCAATAAATCCTTCTGTATGTGCAGGAATGCTTTCGATTCCATCCGATATTTTATAAGTGGTCATGTCGACATTGAATGCTCTCGCCAGTTTCTCTACTTCTAATCTCATCGTTTTAAAATAGACATCTTCTAATTCTTCTTTATCTGTCAGCCAATATAAAAACGCAATATGTTTCACTAGCGGCCTTACTGTTTTCTTGCGGTAATTGAGTTTTTCCGCCGCTTCATAGATTTTCTCCCGTGTTTCATCAGGAACAGAAAGGCTTTCATCGTTATTTAAAACGCGGGAAACAGTTGAAATCGAAAATCCCGCTTCCTGTGCGATATCTTTAATTGTCGCCATTGCATCTGCCTCCATTATTCAGCTCGTATTCGTTTTAGTAAAATATTTTACTTTGTTTTTCACAAATGTCAAGTGCTGCTGCAAGCAAAAAGACTGAGCCATTTGTGGCTCAGTCTCGGTTTTTCATTCGGCACCGGCAGAATTGCCCGGGAAATGAGTTGGTTATTGCACATTTTCCTCGAAATATCCCGAAAGCACATCTTCCACATTCGTTAAATGCGCCAGCATAGCAGCCTCCGCCTGCCCTCCATCCTGTGCAGCCACGGCATTGTAAATCCGTTCATGCTCCTCATAAAGCCGCTGAACTGAGGTCTTCTTGGAAAACAGCCAGATTTTCCGTGTTTCTCTCATCGTTTCCAGCAGCAATGATGAAACGTGGTTCATCAGATGTTTGAGAAGATCGTTTTGGGAAGCGTCAGCCAGCGCCAGATGAAACGCGAAGTCTGCTTTCTCTCCAAGCTCTCCGTCGGCTTCAATGCTGCCCATTTCCTTTAACGCGGCATGAATTCTTTCGAGATCCTCTTCTGTTCTTTTTTCAGCAGCTAATGAAGCCACGCCGATTTCAAGCAGTTTTCTGACCTCGAGCAGCTGCTTGACGTCCTCTTTTTTCATAAGAAGGGCGGCTGAGAGCGGCTGAGAAATTTGATTGAGCTCAAATTCCTTTAGGTATGTGCCTTCTCCCTGTTTCATTTCGACAAGCCCCATCGCTTTTAGCGCGGAAAGTGCTTCGCGAACCGCTGAGCGGCTGACTTGAAAGCTTTCGGAAAGCGCTTGAACGGAGTCCAGTTTATCTCCCGGCTTCAATTCGCCATTTTTGATCATGTCTAATAGTGCGTCCGCCACTTCTTCATATATTTTCTTTGTTTTAATTTGTTTGTATTTCAATGCAATTCACCCCGTAACTTGTAGGTCTGGCTGTTTACGATCTATTATACTCTGTTTTTGGGGGAGCCAAAAGATTTTGACAATTTTGTCAAAAAGTCTTGTACTTTGATTTTTTTCAAAATATAATGCTAGGTAACTGGTCTTATTACCCAGTCATCAGATGATCATACCACCATCTATAGAAAACGCTTACACACAACGCCAGTTTATGTTTCAAGGAGGGGTTTGGGATGCAATGGACACAGGCATATACGCCTATAGGGGGAAATTTGCTTTTATCAGCGCTTGCGGCACTTGTACCGATTATTTTCTTTTTTTGGGCACTCGCGATTAAACGGATGAAGGGGTATACAGCGGGCTTGTCCACATTGGGGATCGCACTTTTCATCGCTGTATTGGTTTATCGGATGCCGGCGGAAAAAGCGCTGATGTCCGCGACACAAGGAGCCGTATACGGGATTTTGCCGATCGGCTGGATCATTGTGACGTCTGTTTTTTTGTATAAAATCACTGTGAAAACGGGACAATTTGATATCATTCGCAGTTCTGTTCTCTCGATTACGGATGATCGCCGGCTTCAGGCGCTCCTGATCGCTTTCTCATTCGGGGCTTTTTTAGAAGGAGCGGCGGGCTTCGGAGCGCCGGTCGCCATTTCAGCCGCGCTGCTGGTCGGCCTCGGCTTTAACCCTCTTTATGCGGCGGGAATCTGTTTGATCGCCAATACGGCACCGGTCGCCTTTGGCGCGATTGGGATTCCGATTACAGCCGTAGAAGGGCCGACAGGAATTCCGGCGATGGAGATTTCGCAAATGGTCGGGCGGCAGCTACCGTTTTTATCCGTATTTATTCCTCTTTATTTACTCATCATCATGAGCGGGTTCAGAAAAGCCTTTGAGGTCTGGCCGGCCATTCTCGTTTCCGGTGTTTCCTTTGCTGTCGTTCAATATCTTAGCTCCAATTTTTTAGGGCCTGAGCTGCCGGATGTTTTGTCAGCGCTTGTTTCGATGGCAGCGCTTGCTGTGTTTTTGAAATGGTGGAAACCGAAAACAACATTCCGGTTTGCCGGTGAACAGGAATCGGCCGCCGCGATTGAAACGGTGAAAACGAGTCAGGCAGCGCCTGTATACAGCGGGGGACAGATTTTTAAGGCCTGGTCGCCATTTTTGCTGCTGACGGTGATGATTTCTGTATGGGGCATTCCCTCTGTCAAATCCGCGCTGACCGGGCATTATGAAGGCGCTTCTGTTTTCTTGAAGTGGCTGAATGGTATTGGAGAAAAACTGACTTTCGCCCCTGGTGTGCCTTTTTTGAACAATCAAATTGTCAATGCTGACGGTACGCCGATTGAAGCACTTTACAAGCTTGAGGTGCTTGGTTCGGCCGGCACAGCGATATTGATTGCGGCCGTGCTGTCAAAGTTCATCACGGCGATTGCGTGGAAAGACTGGGGAGCTGTTTTTAAAGAAACGATCCAAGAGTTGAAGTTTCCGATTTTGACCATTGCTTCTGTCGTTGGTTTTGCTTATGTCACCAACTCTTCGGGGATGAGCACGACCCTCGGGATGACACTCGCGCTGACAGGTTCGATGTTCACCTTCTTTTCGCCTGTTCTCGGCTGGCTCGGCGTCTTCATTACCGGCTCGGATACGTCTGCCAACCTGCTGTTCGGCAACCTGCAGAAAGTCACCGCGTTATCAGTCGGCATGGACCCTGTTCTGTCTGTCGCCGCCAATTCATCAGGCGGTGTCACAGGAAAAATGATCTCGCCGCAGTCGATCGCGGTTGCGTGCGCCGCGGTAGGGCTCGCCGGGAAGG
Organism: Bacillus sp. 11C; assembly: GCF_055486375.1. Lineage (NCBI taxonomy): Bacteria > Bacillati > Bacillota > Bacilli > Caryophanales > Bacillaceae > Bacillus > Bacillus sp. 11C. The sequence goes on along the minus strand of NZ_JBUPVZ010000008.1, from coordinate 158,063 downwards.
AGTCGGATCTTTTCCGCTTTACGATTAAGCACAGCTTGTTTTTACTGCTACTTGTTTGTATCATCACTTTTTTACAGCATCACGTTTTCAGCTGGATGATTCCAGCAGGATGATGCAGTATGAACAGTCAAGATTATCAAGAAATAAAAACAAAACTGGCAGATTGATGTTCTGCCAGTTTTATTTCTTAATATTTTTTTGATAATATCACCCACGAAGTGAAGGTCGTAATGATTGTTAAGGATATTAAAATCCTCATGATTTCAACTGCCGATAACGCCACTGCGCTGAACTGAATACTGAACAAGATCATTACGCAATAAATCAATACAGAATAAAGTGCGTACTGCATTCCTTTTTGCTTAATCAAGTTTGCTCTTTCATCTTTTTCTTTGAAATGCGGATAAATATAGCCCGCAGCAAAACTTAAATAAGACAGAGCTCCCCACATTAATAATTCAGTAAAGGAAACAGAATAAGTCACAATTTGAAAAAAAGCTTTCGTCAGTAAAATCATTGTGAATAAAGCGCCAATTATGAAGTAAACTTTTCGTAATGCCATGATTTTCACCTCTCGTTCTCATCTTCATAAAACATGTTTTCGACAGTTGTATGAAACGTTTTCGCGATTGCTAATGCCAGCGGCAAAGAAGGATTATATTTTCCTTTCTCAATTGATATAACCGTTTGTCTGCTGACGTTTAGCAGCTCAGCTAATGTATCTTGGGAATATCCATATTTCTTTCTGTATTCTATTAACCTATTTTTCAAAAGGATTACCTCTTTTTCCATTAATTGTACAATGAATTTATTATAACGTAAAGCTTGCTTTACAATTTGTGAATGCAGCACCGCAATTACGTAATAAAAATCCTCCCTTTTCGGGAGGATTTTATTTATACCGTTTTCTCGCTGCCGATGACGGAATGCTCATTTGATCGCGGTACTTTGCCACGGTGCGTCTGGAAATTTGAATGCCGTGCTGTTCATATAGCAAATCGGCAATCTTTTGATCTGAGAGCGGTTTTGTTTTGTCCTCTTGATTGATCAGGTCTTCAAGATGTGTTTTGACTGCATAGTTAGACGCATCTCCATCTCCTGAAGACTCGGCCTTTGCTGAGAAAAAGAGTTTCATCTCAAATAGTCCGTACGGCGTTTGCAGCGTTTTTCCTTTGATTGCCCGGCTTACAGTTGATTCATGAAGACTTAGGCAGTCTGCTACCTCTCTGAGAGTCAGCGGCTTCATTGCGCTTCTCCCTTTCAGAAAGAACTCCCTTTGCCGTGTGATCAGCTCATTGACAATTCTCGTGATCGTCTGTTTACGCTGTCGCAGCGCGCGGCTCAGCCAGCGCCATTCCTGATATTTCGCAGATAAATAAGAGGCGGTATCCTGACAGGAGCCCGACGATAAAAGCGGTCTGTACTGCGAATGCAGTTCTATTTCCGGAAACGAGCGGGTATTCAGCTCCGCTGCGATGTGCCCGTTTTTCACAGAGATAAAAATGTCAGGCTCGATATACATATCTTGCTCTGGCCGGGCAAACAGAAGGCCTGGTCTCGGATGAAGAGCCGCGATGTCATCAGAGATATCTTGAATGGTATGAAGCGGAATCCCGGTCTCTTTTGAAAGCGCTTTCCAGTTTTTTTGCGCAAAAGCATCAAAATGAGCTGAAACAAGCATTTCCGCTTGCTCATTTCTGTCCGGCAGCCGCTGTAATTGAAGAAGGATACATTCCTGCAGAGATCTTGCGCCGATTCCAGCTGGCTCTAACGACTGGAGTTTTGCCAAAACAGCTTCCGCTTCCTTGGCCGAAACAGATAGGCGCCGGGCTGCCTCCTCCACCTCTTCTTCCAAGTACCCGTTCGAATCAAGCGAATGAATCAGATAATTGAAAATCTTTTTTTCGGAGTTTGTCAGATTCATATCGAGTGACTGCTGTTTTAACACATCCTGCAATGTTTTTTGCGGATCACTTAATTGAAGGCCGGCTTCCTGTGGATTCATCCTGTTTTTATTTGTTTTATGGTAAGATAGTGGCGGTGTGTCTGTTTCCTTTCGTTCAATAAGAGGGTTTTCCAGTGAGAGCTCATCAATGTATTCGGCGAGTTCTGCCGAATGATAGCCAAGCAGCGTGATGGCCTGCCTGAGCTCCTGTGTCAGTTGAGGCTTTAATACTTGTACTTGCTGAAGTTTCATATCCATCTTGCTCACTCCCCTTTCTTCATTGTACATGATTGAGATCACACCGTATACATTTATGAAAAAGGAGCTGCCAAAAGAATGTCTGAACTTTTTTCCGTCCCTTATTTTATTGAGAATTTAAAACAGCATATTGAAATGAATCCGTCTGAGGATAAAATCCATGCGATGAACAGCTACTACCGTTCCGTCGTCTCAACGCTTGTTCAGGACCAGCTGACGAAAAACGCGGTTGTCTTGAAACGGATTCAGCATTTAGATGAAGCGTACAATAAAGTCAAACGGGGAGAATCAAAATAAACCTTCCGCTCACATGTGAGCAGGAAGGTTTTCCTTCTTTGAGGCGTTCTGGATGAGTCGGGTGTTCGGTACTTCTTCCATCCAGGTGTGATAGTAATTGGCGTTTTTCCCGTAGGAATTATCAATAACCGTGTTTTCTTTTTGAAGAAGAGACGACAAGATGTGGCCGTGCAGCCTTGACGTTTCCACCGATTCGTAACGGCTGAAAAACCGAATCGCTTTTTTGACGATATAATCCGAGTATTTTTCCCATATATACGCGATGGGCAGAAGATCGCCCGCTTTATTATTCAGGACGTTCAGCGTTTGCAGAAAAGCGATTGTCCGGCGGTCTGAAGCTGACAGCACCGTACGCCAGTCGTAGCTTTCCGCTTTTGCGTGTCCCTGAAGCTCCTTATCCGCTTCGTGATCTGTTCTGATAAATCTCAGCTTTTGATTGAACGGCTGCTGCGTGGGAACGACGGGAAACAGCTGATGGGCCATATCAGGCAGAAGCTTAATGTGATTGCTTGTAAAATAAGCCTGCGCCGTAGCATAGGAGGCTTTTTCCCTTGTGATGATATGGAGATTCGCATGTGCAGAAAATATCTCCGCCGTCCGTTTAAGATTGTCTTCGTTTTGAAAATAAATCGACTGCGGCAGAATCACGATTTTATGATTCGGATAGGTTTGGACGATTTTCTCTCTAAAGCCTTGATAATACGGATACAAATCCCCGAAGTTGCCGCCTCCCTGGCAGACGATGATGAGATTCGGATCCAGCTTTCGACCGACTGGAAAGTTGTCGGGATTCCAGCGTTTTCTGACCTGAATCCCATGTTCTTTAAAGAAGGCTTCTGTTCCCTTCATAATAAATAAATCCCCTACATTTCCGTATAGAGGATAATCGGCATAGATGATCTCGGATTGTTTCGGAATGACGTCGAGCAGCCCGGACAGTTTCTGTTTCAGGCTGATCATCGAATGCTTGCTGTCCATTTCTTCACCTCGCCAGTTTGGAATAAGTGTACGAGTACATCAATAACCCGGTCTTGCTCTTCTTCCGTCAGATTTGACCCTGATGGGAGACAGATTCCCCGCTTGAAAAGATCTTCGCATATGCTTCCTGTATCTTCATGAGCATAAAATAAAGACGGCTCAAACAGCGGCTGGGTATGGAGCGGCTTCCACAGCGGGCGCGCTTCAATGTTCTCTTCCGCAAGACGCTGAACCGCGTCATATGGGCTCAGCCCGTTATCAAGTGTAAGTGTGGTGAGCCAGCGATTGGATACACCTGCTGCATGTTCTGGCATAAAGCAGACTCCGTTTATGTCACCGAGTGCATTCTTGTATCTCGTGAAAATGGCCCTTCTTTTCTCCACCCGTTCATCCAGCACCTCAAGCTGGGCAATGCCCACGCCGGCCAAGATATTGCTCAGCCTGTAATTGTGCCCGATTTCGCTGTGCTGATAATGAACAGCCGGCTCACGTGCCTGTGAAGCGAGAAATCTTGCTTTTTCAATAGCTGCTTCATCATCTGAAACGAGCATCCCGCCACCTGATGTCGTGATGATTTTGTTCCCGTTAAACGAAAAAATGCCGAAGCGCCCAAATGTCCCGCTCTGCTTCCCTTTATAGACTGTGCCGAGAGATTCGGCTGCGTCCTCAATGACAGGAACTCCATATGCATCACACAGACTTACGATTTCATCCATTTTCGCGCTTTGCCCATATAGATTGACGGCAATGACCGCTTTTGGCAGCTTTCCGTTTCTTTTCGCTTCCTCCAGCGCTCTTTCTAGGGCTTGCGGCGACATGTTCCACGTATCAGGCTCAGAATCAATAAAGACGGGCACCGCTTTTTCATATAAAATCGGATTGGCGGTCGCCACAAATGTGAAGGACTGGCAAAACACGCTGTCCCCTTCTTTTATCTCAAGCAAACGCAGCGCCAGATGAATCGCCGCTGTTCCTGAGCTGACCGCCGCTGCCCCTTTTACGCCGACACGATCAGCCAATTGCTCTTCAAATGAATTCACGAGAGGCCCAAGCGGCGCAATCCAATTTGAGCGAAAGGCTTCTGAAATATAGTGCTGCTCTCTGCCGCTCATGTGAGGGGGAGATAAATAGATTCTTTTATGCATATAATCATCCTTTGTTTTATGTTTGAATGGGAGAAATAATGCGCGCCGGGGCACCGGCCGCCGTTACCCTGTCCGGTACGGAACGGATCACCGCCGAGCCGGCGCCGACAATGCTCCAAGATCCGATTGTGAGCTGCGGTATGACATTTGCGCCGGTTCCGATGTGAGCGCCTTCCTGAACGGCAACCGCTCCTGACAGCGTGACACGCGGGGAAAGATGAACATAATCGCTGAGTTGATTGTCGTGCTCTGCCACTGCGCCCGTATTGATGATGCAGTGGGCGCCGATCCGCGCATCCGCCTGAATGATCGCGCCCGCCATAATGACCGTCCCTTCCCCGATGACAGCGGACTTGCTGACGATGGCTGACGGGTGAATCAATGTAATAAAATCTTCTTTTTTCAGTCCCAGCCGCTCCGCCAGGTGTTTTCTGACACTGTTGTTTCCAATGGCGATCAGAAACATCACGTCGGGAACCAGCCTGCGCACGTCAGTAATGGCTTCCGGCGGGCCTGTGTACCACTCTTTTCCGGCTTCAAATGTTGGGAATTTATCATCCAGCAACGCGGCTAAGCGCGTATCTGACCGGGCGTTTATCAGCTCTCTGATCACCTTTCCGTGCCCGCCGTCACCCACAATGGCAACGTTTCTCATGAGGACACATCTCCTCTTCCTGTAAACCGTTCAGCGGTCACATGATTGGTTTGCTGAACCCCTTCTGAAACAAGCACTTTTCGCACCGTCAAACATAAAATTTTCAAATCGAGAAAAAATGACCGGTTGTCAACGTACCAAACATCTAATTCAAATTTCTTTTCCCAGGAAATCGCGTTCCTGCCGTTGATTTGCGCCCAGCCTGTGATGCCCGGCTTCACCTCATGGCGCCGGGCCTGCTTTTCTGTATAAAGAGGCAGATAGTCCATCAAAAGCGGGCGCGGGCCGACAAGGCTCAGATCGCCTTTTAAGACATTCAGCAGCTGTGGAAGCTCATCGATGCTCAGCTTTCTGATCAGCCTGCCCGTTTTCGTCAGCCGAACTTCATCAGGCAGCAGATTTCCTTCACTGTCCCGTTGATCGGTCATCGTCCGGAATTTATAAAGGGTGAACGGCTTGCCGTGCAGGCCCGGCCTTACTTGCTTAAAGAAGACAGGTGATCCTATTTTCAGCCTGACCACGGCGATGGTGAATAGAATGATGACACTTGTACAGCACAATAAAAAAATGGCGGCCGTCAGATCAAAAAGTCGTTTCAGGATCAAAGATTCACAGCCCCTTTCGTTTTTCGAAATCGTTTCAGTACCAACTGTCTTTCCTCTTTCGTACAAACAAGCGCAAACGCGAATATGGCGTAGCAGCAGCTGACTGTGATTCCCGCCGCAATCAGTGATGTCCAGCCGTCAATCTTCACAGCGAACCTGATTGCCTCACAGACCGCCCAGGCAAACACAGCCGCTGAAAGAGGCCCGATTATGCCTTTAAAAAACATGTGCTTTTTGTAGCCGGTCATGCGGGATACGTAAAGCGGCGTAAAAATGGCGTTTTTCAAAATAAGGGAAATCGCTCCGGCCAATGTAATGCCGTACAGGCCGAGATGAGCCGGCCCGCTCAGTGTGACGGCCAGCACCACATTTAACACGCCTAACAGCAGGGTAATGATCGCCGGGGTTTTTTGTTTATTAAAGGCGGTCCAGATATAAAACAGCGGCATAAAGGCGAGACTGACCACCAAGTATCCGGCATGAATATATAAAATCGGCGCGATAGACGAAAAGGACGGTCCGAGCCAGATCGTCAGAAAAGGCCCCGCCAGCCCGCCCAATAAGGCAGCAGGAAGCGCAAGCAGAAGACCGTTCAGCCTCACTGCCTTGTTGGCGTAATTCACCAATCCGTCCATATCGCCTTTTGAATAATACGACGTCATGAGAGGCGCAAACAGAGATGCGACCGTTCCAGCCAAGCTGCGCAGCAGCAGCGGAAACTGGATAATCGCCGCGTATTTTCCGGCTTCAGACGCTCCCAGCACCAAATTGGCGGTTAATAGATCAATCTGCAAAAAAAGCAGGACGCCGATTTGATTGACTGAGCTCCATGTGCCCGCCTGAAACAGCTCTTTGCTTATGCGGAATGAAAGATCCTTCACCCGAAACGTAAACCACGGAATCAGCTTTTTAAAGAAATAGAAAGACAGCACAGCCGCGATGACAGCACCAGCTAAAGCGGCAAGCTGGATCTGCCAGATTTTCGGTGTGAAGCATACAAACAAGAGCAGTACAGACAGCACGCGTACAAGCATTTGCACCGCCTGAATGGAGCTGGTGATGTAAAGACGGTTGGCATAAAATGGGGCAGCACCGAAACCCGCCATCAGAAACGTTAAAATAAACAGCAGACTGCCGATCAAAATCGACAAACGCACATCAGCCAAAAGCGCCTGCGGCACGTTCATGACCCGGTCAATAAAAAAAGCTGAACCCGCAAGAGGCAGCAAAAGAAGCAATGATATCAGAACAGACGCCGCCAAATAATTGCTGATATACGCATTTGCTTTATCCCGCTCCCCCCGATGTGCGGCGACAGAAAAAAACCGCACGACAACCGAGCTGAGCGCGACGGTGATGATCGAAAAGTAATTAATCACGTTTTGGGTCAAATGAACAAAACCGAACGCTTCCACACCAAGCGTTTTGACAATAAAAGGCGTCATCCAGACCGACAAGAAAACGGACAAGAGAAAAGCCGTGAGATTTGCGCTGAAATTGATCGTGAATTTCATGCCTGCTTCGCACTGCCTTTCATCGTTCCCCGCTGCTCGAAAAACAGCTTGATGAGAAAAATGAGCCGCAATTTGCACAATCCTAATACCAAACGCTCGCCTCTTAGTAATTTCTCATGCTGAAACGGTGTATGTCTGACAGCTTGCCGCACCATATCATAGGATAAGATGTGTTTGATCTGCTTTTTAATGTCTTTCGGCGAATTTGGAGAAGCACAGGCGTTTGCCAGAAGCATCGGAAGCTGGTGCTTGCAAATGTACACATTCAAATCTTCTTTGCATGCTCCTGCTATACCGTAATGATTGTAGAATGCGATTTTCGCCTGATATTGCTTTTGTATATGTTCATCCATCGCCGGCTTATAAGGGATTTCTGTCAGGCTGTTCGGGTTTTCACGATAGATGTACAAGCCTTCATCCAGCATTTTCACCCGCTCCGCTTCGCAAAAAGCGGACAAATTGAAGGGAGAGTCTTCAGCAAAACGGATGTCTTCATCGAACATCAGATGGGCTCTCTCCAAAAGCTCACGGCGATAAACATAACGCCATACATACCAGATAAATCTCGTTTCGTGAGCATATTTGAGCCATTCAGCCATTTCAGGTTTTGTCAGCACGCGGTTTGTGACAAGCTGCGGCGGCACATAAGTCCGCCTGTCCGCTGACTGCTTGTAAAAACCGCATCCAGCGATGTCGAGCCGGTGCTGTTCCGCTTCTTCAATCAACCTTTGGAACATGGCGGAAGATACATAATCGTCACCGTCCACAAAGCCGATGTACGTCCCCCGGGCGGCCTTTATTCCCGTATTACGCGCTGAACTCAACCCGCCGTTTTTCTGATGAATGACCCGGATTCTCGCATCCCGTTTTGCATAATCCTCTGCAATCTCGCCTGAACGATCCGGCGAGCCGTCATTCACGAGGATGATTTCAATATCAGAGATCGTTTGACGAAGGAGAGAGTCAATGCACTCTTCTATAAATGGTTCAACGTTATACATCGGGACAATAATGCTGACGAGCGGGGTCATTGCGCTTCACCGCTGATTTTGTCACGCAGCCCTTTAAAATACACGTCTCTCGGAAAGCCGGAACGGATTGTTTCTTTTGTTAACAGCTCTTTTACTGCGACTGTCACACGCTCCGGGTCCGGATGTTCAATCAGCTTCATGTATGGGATGTCTTTGAGCCATTGATAGCCTTCCATCACCTTGTGGTCAAAGGAGCGGATGACGACACACGGCGTTCCTGTCAGCGCGCAAAAAATCATGCCATGAAGCCTGTCAGTGACAACAGCTTCTGCACTTTGCAGCTTAGACCACAGCGCTTCAAGCTCCCGCTCCCGGGAATCACGGCTGACCCGGCGCCCGATTGTTGTCGTAAAGGCTTTAATGTCGCCGAATTCTTCAAATAGCGCAACCTTCACATTGTTTCTCTCATCTTCTTGAAGCACGCTTTCCTGATCCTCGCGCAAACACATATAAACCCCTTCGCGCTCTGCGGGGGTCTTGCTTCTGTCTAAGTACAGCACCATATCCGGCTGCTTCAAAATCATTTTTTCTTGAAAATGCTGTTTCATAAATTGATACGTTGTTTCATCCCTGGCCATCAGCAATAGGCCGGGGTGCGCATTATAAATTTTTTGCGCCCGTTTCAGCTCTTTGCGTCCCTTTTTCGTGTCAGAAAAATGAGCCGTTGCGGGAAGCTGGACAACTGGATAGTCATGAAATGTTTTAATGATGAAGCGGCGCGTCCACTCCTCATAGCGGTATAAGTCCCCCATGTTTCCGCCGCCGATGATAAAGACCATGTCCGCCGGATGGCGCGAGCGGAGCAGCGCTTTTGCTGATTTATAAATGTCCTTCATATCAACCTCGACGATGTTAAAATCGGGGTATTCCTGCTCAAGAAATGCCTTGCTGGCATAAGCAATCGCGTGATCCCCCAAATTGTCATGGGACGGCAGCAGGGTCAGTATGATTTTTTTCTGATGTGCTGCGGCCTTGACCGACTGATCGGCCGCACCCAGCCAATATTGGGACGGGTATTTGACCTTAAGCAGCAGCCATTCTGCAAGATTGATTTTCAACGATTGTAACGACATGTCCTCACCCTCTGTTTCTCATTTTGTACTCAATTACCCGCTGATACACGGCCGACGCCATAGCGACGAACGGGATCATTCTGTATTTCGCCATCAGAAGCAGGCATGACCGTTTTGCGTCAAAAGGTGCGGTACCCGTTTTTGAGAGGCTCTCTTGAAATACGGGATCCCCGCAAATCACGCCGACATTTCTAAACTTGTCAAACAGCCGGCCGCTGCCGCTTGTTTTCCATTCATTCAGCATACAGATGCTGCTGTGAAGCACGATAAAGGTATCAAGTTCCTTACCGTACTCCTCCAGTTTGTTGTTCTCCTGTAAAAACGCCGCATTCGCCTCATACAGCGCAAGCCCCGATTCAAACAGTTTTTTCTGATAGCGCTGGACGATGGATGATAGGTGAATACGGTAATGATAGAGCGGTGCCTTGACATAGGATACTGTACAGGCGAAAAAATGAGCCCTGAAGCTGAAAAACTGATCCTCGACATGTTCCAGCTCGCCTCGGAGCGGAAACGACAGCCGGTGTGCTTTAATCATGCTTCTTCTGTACAGTTTGTTCCATGAAAACCCTCTGACCTTCCCTTCGAATAACGCCTTAATATAGTGCTCCTTCGGCTGATCCCGGTAGTTTTCGGCAATGTCAGAGATCATGGTTTTTCCAGTGTCCTCAAACTCCGCGGCGTAATTGCAAATGATCAGATCAGTTTCATCGCCCGCTGCTTGGAGCATCCGCTCGCAATAATCAGGCTCAATCCAATCGTCTGAATCAATAAACGCGATAAACTCGCCGCGGGCCGCCTCGATCCCTTTATTCCGAACCGCGCCGAGGCCCTTGTTCTCCTGATGAATCACCCTGAACCTGTGATCCTTTTTGGCGTATTCCTCCGCGATATCCGGGCTGGCGTCTGCCGAACCGTCATTGACGATGATGATTTCAATATTGTCCACCGTCTGGTTCCGCAGTGACTCGAGACACATTTTGATATATGTTTCTGTGTTATAAACAGCGACTAGCAGACTAACCGCAGGTATTTCCATAATGACCGGCTCCTCTTGCGTAAATTACCGGGAAAAAATCGTTCTGTAAGGCAGAACGGACGAATCAACCGGCATAAGCAAATAACTGTAAAGAAAATAACAAACAACGATCGCGATATAGATAAGGGCATTCGATTTTTCATCAAATATCCTGACGAAATAAGGGACTAGGATCAATTGATACAGGCCGAAATAAATATTGAATCTGGCAAAGATCACGTCTTTTGTGGCCAAAAGCCCGAATAAAAAACCGAGCAGGCACAAATTGACGACGATGTCGATTTGCGGCCACAGCTTCCGCAGACGCGCCCTGTAGCAAAAGGCGAGAAACAGCGGCAGAACCAAGACAGCGATTTTGATCACATTCATTCCATTTGTGTTCGTCATAAGCCATTTTTCATAATGGCTGTATGAGCTGTTTTCAAGCACAACAACAAACACAGAAATGAATTTTTGATATAAAAACGTCATGCCGAGAAATAAAGCGGATAGCCCGAATATCGCCGGTGACCAGGCTTTTCTTCTGACAATAAAGTATACTGGAATCATAATCAGCGCCGAGGAATGAAAGAGCGAGCTGATCAGCACGATCAGAAAATATCGCTTCCAGTTCCCGCTAATGATGTAACGAATCGCCCAAAACAAACCGGCTGCCACCATGTATTGCCTGATGCCGTTAAAAGACGCGTAATAATGAAAGGTTCCTAAAAATAAAAAGACACTCAGCTCAAACGGCCTTCCGTAATCAGCGAGTGTCTTCATAACCAAACTGTAGGTCACGGCCGCAACCGTTATATACATGATTTGCGGATCTGCCGTGATGACATTCATCAGCCAAAGGAGTGCGGTAAAGCCCGGATCCGTCGCCATTTTCGCTGTGCCGAAACCGAATATCTGCCACACATTTTGATAATCGCCCGCCAATTCATAAAGCAGCGTGTACGTCTGAAAATCCGTGCCGACTCTGTAACGGAGACCCGACACAAGCACAAGTGACACTAGCGGAATCCAGATTAACAGCTTATTCGGCCGATATCCCGTAGCGAGCGAATCATCACGGCCGCCGCACATTTTGGCAAACCAAGACCAAATATATACAATTCCCATATTGACGGCATATACAATCATCGTTTATTGTCCTTTTCCGCTGCTAATGTTATATACATTCAGCAGCGCTCCTACATTTTGCTGTGCATCGTAGCCAAGTTCGGCGAGTGTTTCTTTGATAAGCTCCCGCTTCGGCCTGCCTGCGGCGGCCGCCCTTGCAATGGTTTCAGCCCAGATGCCGATCGGCTCAGAAAGATTCAATCTTGTCACAAGTCCTAGACCGACATCGACTTTTTCTGTGATGGTGTCTGAAATGATGCATGGAAGCCCCGATGCCTGCGCTTCCACCAGCACAACCGGCAAGCCTTCATACAGAGACGGCATGACAAACACATCAAATGTGCGCATCAATTCATGAATGTTGTTTTCAGTGCCTAAAAAGAGGACATCTGAAAGCAAGTTCTGCCGCCGCGCCTCCTCTTCCATTTTCTCGCGCAGCGGCCCGTCTCCTGCGAGCACGAGCTGAAAGCGAACCCCGCGGTCTTTAAGGTGTGCGGCAAGCTTCAGCAGAAACGCGTGGTTTTTCACTTCATGAAACCGGGCCACATGGCCAATAATGAGACGGTCAACTGCAATGCCGCGTGCTGTTTTTTCTTCATCATCCCACTGCACATTTGGGGCGAACAAATCAAGATCAATCCCGTTTGGAAGGAGATGAACACGCTCCATGTTGGAGTGCCCGAATAAAAACTTGCCCGCATCCTCTCCGCAGGCACACAGTGCTGTTGCGTTCGCCAAAATCAGCCGCCTGAACACCATCAGCTGCAGGCGATCCTTCCAATTGAAGCCGGTCTTCCACGACGTATTATGGGAATGACATACCCTGACCGGCACTCCGGCTAGCCTTGCCGCAAGGGCGATAAAGCCCGTTTGAAAATCCGTGTGCGCATGAACCGCGCTGAACGGTCCGTTTTCTGTTATCGTATGTCTTACATTCCTCACAAATGTAAGAGGATTGCTTTGCCCGATGCTCGGGACATAAAAAAGCCGCCCGCCTAAAGATAAAATTTCTTCATCAAAAGCGCACGGATCATTTCGATACGTTAAAAAATCAAATTGTACTTTGCTTCTGTCCATTTTCCGATATAAATTCATCACCATGGTCTCCGCGCCGCCCCTGTTCATGCCGCTGAGAACATGGAGCACGCGTTTTTGGCTGCTATTCATGTTTGACAAGCCCTTCCTTTTGATTCATCACTCTTTTTTTGTGGTAGCGATTCATCACGGCTGGAGGCATAAGCGCGCGGATTAACGGTTTTGCGATATATAGGTAATCAGATAATGGAAGCTTCAAGCGTCTGCATGCCTGATAGACAAGGATGGCATTGTCAATGGAATACGTAAATGACCGCCGTTTGAAAGCATCGCTGTCTTCCCTTACTTTATACAAGGCTTCCTGGAGATTGTAGCCCCTGAAGCCCTCTTCAAAAAAGCGAAGCCATAAATCAATATCCTCCATCCGTCTCGTCCGCCGCACCGAACGGTAGCCTTTCAGCGTGCGGTAGGCGCTGGCTCTCATCATAATCGTTCCGTGGCAAAACGGGGTCCCTTTTGCCATGATGCCCGGCTCCGGAACAGAAGGCAGGATGCGTGTGCCCCTTACGCCACATTCATCAAATACAAGCATGCCGGTGCCAACCACCTGATAGTGGCGGTGCTTTTCTAAAAATGCGACCTGCTTTTCCAGACGGCGCGGAAACGAAAGATCGTCTCCGTCCTGGCGGGCAATATACTCGCCTGTGGCATGTGAAAGACAATGATTTAATGAAGCGGCAAGCCGCTTGTTTGTTTTGTTCTGAATCACCTTGATGCGGTCGCTGTAATGAGCGGCATACTGCTTCGCGATGCGGAGCGTGCCGTCTGTTGACGCATCATCGCACATAATCAGCTCCCAATTTTTATAAGATTGGCTGAGTATGGATTCAATACTCTCCGCCAAAGTGCGTTCACAATTATAAATGCCCATAATGACAGAAACTTTCGGTCCTGAGTTCATACGCTTTTCTCCTTTGTATCCAAATCCATGTACGCGGAATAAATATCTGCCATTTCTTCTACCGTGCGCGCCTCCGAAAAGCGCAAGGCTGTTTTTCGGCCTTCCTGCCCCAAATTTCCGCAGAGTTCCGGTTTACTGTAAAGCTGTTCAATCCGGCGGGCAAACGCGGCACTATCACCGATTTTGATCAGAAAACCATTTTCTCCGTCCCGGATGATTTCCCGGTGCCCGCGGTTATCCGTGGCAATCGCCGGTTTTTCCGCGGCCATCCCCTCAAGAACGTTCATGCCGAGGCCTTCTCTCATGCTGGATGCGACAGATACATCTGCAAGCTGAATCAGCTCGTGAATGTCCCGGCAAAAGCCGTAAAAGCGGACGTTGCCGGAAGCGCCAAGCTTTTCAGCTAACGTTCGATACGTTTGTTCCATCGCCCCTTCTCCGGCAAAAACAAGGCGAAGCGACGGTATTTTTTCTTTCAGCAAGGCTGCGGCTTCAATTAACAGCTTCTGATTTTTGTTGAAATTAAGCTCAGCCGGATAAACCAATATAAAATCGTCTTCGCTGAATCCGTGTTTTTCTCTGAGGCTTCGCTTCTCTTGCAGGCTGACAGGCCGAAACCGCTCTGTATTCACCCCGATGCCGTGAATTTTCCGCGTCATGCCGCCCGGCCTTTGAATTCCTTTCCCCCGTATGTAATCCTCTTCATTGATCGTAATCAGACAGTCTGTATAAGCCGAGAGCCATTTCTCAACCGGATAGTAAAGAAGCCAATTTTTGATCGGCGCTCCGCTGCAGAAGTGAAATCCGTGCGCGGTGTACAGCACCTTTGTTCCATGCCGCCTCGCTTGCCTCGCCGCTAGTCTGGCAAGCACGCCGCCAACCGGCGTATGGCAATGGACAATGTCGTATTGATTGGTGTCAATCACTTCCTTCAGCTGTCTGTAAACGGCCAGATTCTGAGGATGAAAGGGTGACCTGCGAATCGCAATGGAGAATTTCACGTCTACATACGGCAGTTTGGTTTGTCCGCTCGCCGCGACATGAACCTCCCAGCCCATTCGTTTAAACCATTTAAAGTAAGGAAGATGAAAGGCCTTAAAATGATAATCAACAGTCGCACAAAACAAGATCTTTTTCGTCATCTTCACTCCCCCTATTGAACACTGGCAGCCGTCATTTTGTCTGATGTATCAATCGCCGCAAACAGCCTCGCTCTCAGATCGTCTTCCGGCATCTCATGAAAATCCTCGATAAAGCGCATCAGCAATGGCCAATCGCCGTCAACCGCTTTGCCGATATGAATTTTCGGAAAGATTTGTTCAGCGTGTACTTCATTTTGGTTCAGCAATTCCTCATACATTTTTTCACCGGGACGAATGCCTGTGAATTCGATTGGAATCTGCTCAGTCGTATAGCCGGACAGATGAATGAGATTTTTGGCAAGGTCCACAATCTTTACGGGCTCTCCCATGTCGAGAACGAAAATCTGGCGCCCTTTCGCAAGTGCCCCGGCCTGAATGACAAGCCTTGAGGCCTCGGGAATCGTCATGAAATAGCGGGTCATTGCCGGGTGTGTGACCGTCACCGGTCCGCCTTTTTCAATCTGCTTTTTAAAAATCGGAATGACGCTGCCGCGGCTCCCGAGCACATTGCCGAAGCGGACAGCGACAAATTTGGTTCTGCTCATTTTTCCAAGATTCATAATAATCATCTCGGCGAATCGTTTTGTCGCCCCCATTATATTGGCTGGGTTCACCGCTTTGTCCGATGAAATCAGCACAAACGTCTCTGTCCCCGACATATCGGCTGCTTCCGCGACATTTTTTGTTCCGATGATGTTATTTTTGACAGCCTCTTCGGGATTGTGCTCCATTAAAGGAACATGTTTATGGGCAGCTGCATGGTAGACCACGTGCGGCTCGTACTTTTTCATCAAGGTAAATATTTTATCGCGATCCTGCACATCCGCAATTTCCGTATGGAACACCATGTGTTTGCCGAATCGCCCGTTCAGCTCTGTATAAATCGAATGAATGCTGTTTTCTCCATGGCCGAGCAGAATGATTTCTTTAGGCTGAAACGCGCTGATCTGCCGGCAGATTTCCGAGCCGATTGATCCGCCCGCTCCCGTGACGAGAACTGTTTTTCCTTTGATGCGGTTCGAAATTTCGCTTGTGTCGAGGGTTACCGGCTTTCTGCCAAGCAAATCCTCAGCTTTTACATCTCTGATTTGCCCGGCAGTTCGTGTGCCGAGCAGCATTTCATCAAAGTGAGGCATAATTTTGATGTTGACTCCAGTCCGCACACATTCTTTATATAAAACCTGAAGCTCATGGGTGTGGAGTGAAGGAATCGCAATAATAATATAGTTAATTTTGAGCTTTTGCACCGCAGGCATGATACTTTCTTTTCCGCCGATCACGGGGAGCCCCATCATTTCTAATTTATGTTTTGTCTGGTCATCATCAATAAAAGCGACAGGCGTGATGTCAGGATCATCTTTTGAAAGCAGCTGCCTGACCATCAGAGTCCCTCCTGAGCCCGCCCCGATAATCAGCGCGCGGGACGAGGCACTGCGGTTTTTTCTGATGCTTTCTTTTAACACTCTCGACAAAACACGGGTTCCTCCGATGGACAAAAGTTGCAGCACCCAGCACGCGATTAACAGACGGAAGAACATCGTATGATACACAGCATACTGAATGAAGCCGGTCACAGCGGCCGAAAGCGTGATGCCCTTAAGCAGGACGATCAGCTCGCCGATTCCAGTGTATGTCCACACCTGTTTATACTGATGGAACAGGAAAGCACATACATGATAGCTGAGGAGCAAGCTGACAGCGGTAAGCAATAATGCTCCGGAGTCATAAAATTGATAGGAATCTTTTAAAAATTGATATCCTGCAATAACTGAATTTAAAACGAGATAAGTGTCCAGCGCAATAATCATTGACAGTCTTCTCCGGTAACTCAACCTTTTCCCCCCTAATTCTTTTATCGGTTTAGCTGCGGCGGCTTTCGTCCTCCAAAACATCGGCAGCAGCTAAACCGACAACACGACCTATGTATATATCAAATAAGTGGGCATTTAACCCATCCTCACGCCCCGCCAGTGACGACCAGCATCTAAGGCAGCAACACCAGCTGCCCACAGCAGAGCCGAGTGCCTCCATTGATACAGGTCAGGAGACATCACCTTTACCATCTATTTAGTAGGAATAGTGTTCCGATTTTTTCATTTTCTTTTTGTTTAAAAGAGCGCCTAACAGCTTCGCGTTGGATTGTTCCAGTGCATCCTTCGCTTTTAGGATGGTATCGGTTTTTGTTTTTCCGCTTAAAACGACGAGTACGCTGCCGTCTGTCTGGTTTGCTAAAATCTGAGCATCCGCAACAGCCAAAAGCGGAGGGGAATCAAAGATGACAAGGCTGTATTGTTTATAGATGTCAGATATTAAATCTCCCATCGCTTTTGAAGACAGCAGTTCAGCCGGATTCGGCGGGGTCGGTCCGCTTGTCAGCACATATAAGTTATCGATCGGCGTCTTTTGCACCGTCTCACTGAGTGAAGCATTACCGACCAGCACATTTGTCAGCCCGGTTACATTCCCAACCTGAAACGTCTGATTGATCGTCGGCTTTCTTAAATCGGCATCCACCAGCAGCACTTTCTTTTCCTGCTGCTGCGCAAAGACAGCCGCAAGATTCGCCGCACTGAACGATTTACCTTCTCCAGGCACAGAGGAGGTGACGAGGATAGACCGCAAGTTGGTCTGGACGGATGAAAACTCAATGTTTGTCCGAATGGTGCGATATTGTTCCGCAACAATTGATTTATTGTGTAAAACGGATATTTGAGCCAAACCACGCCTTGCTTTCTTTTTTCTAAAGATCACTCGCTTCACTCCCCGAAGTGTTTTATCCCGCGATTCCGCCCTTTTTGGACATCAGGGACGGAACCTAAGCATGGCAATCCGGTTCTCTCGCTGAGCTGCCGTGCGCTTTTGCACGTATCATCGAGAAAATGCAGAAAAAATGCCAGTGTAATGCCGCCCATGACAGCAGCGCCAAAAGCCATGACCATATTTCGCAGCCGGGCCGGCTTGATCATTGGGCTTTCAGAAGCATTCGCCTCTGATAAAATATGTACGCCTTGTATGTTCAATCTTTTATCTACTTCTTTTTCAAACTTGTTCACTAACGTGTTCGCAATCTCAGCCGCTTCCGCCGGATCGTGGTCCCGGACTGCAACGGTGATAATTTCTGATTCATTTTCACTGCTGGTCATTACTTTTCCTTTCAGCGAGGAAGCCGATTCAGAAAGATGCAATTCCTCCTTGACTTCTTCCATCAAGGCCGTGCTTTTCATGATCGCTTGGAACGTGCTGCTGTACTGAAGATTTCGCTGGATGTCACTGAGATTCGAGTTTTTTTCACCGTCTGATTCATGAATCAGCACTTGCGTCGTCGCCTGATAGGTCGGTGAAACGACCTTAAATTGCATAAAACCCGTCATAAGGGTGACGCCGAATGTGATGAGCAGAATCAGCACGAATCTGTGTCTGACAATCGCATATAATTCTTTAAAACTCATATTCTCATTCATGTATTCATAGCCTTCGGCCTTCCTGCGGCTGGCTTCCCGCGCCCCTTTCTGTTAATGATTGGATTATAAAAGAAAAAGATATTATTTAAAAATTGCAAAATAAGCCAATAAGTTCTCTTTAGAGAACAAATTCATGATTTTCCTCTTATTTACTGCACTTCCCTTATTATTTTAAATTTTATAAAGAACGAATAATTCCTTATAATGAACGAAATAACGACAGGAATAGAGGAGAATTTTAATTATGATTGGAAGAATTATCCGTTTATACCGTAAAAGAAAAGGCTATTCTATAAATCAGCTGGCCGTTGAGTCAGGTGTATCTAAATCCTATTTAAGCAAGATTGAAAGAGGCGTTCATACGAATCCGTCCGTTCAATTTTTAAAGAAAATTTCCGTTACACTGGAGGTAGAATTAACAGAATTGTTCGACGCGGAAACGATGATGTATGAGAAAATCAGCGGCGGTGAAGAAGAATGGCGCGTGCATCTTGTGCAAGCCGTACAAGCCGGAATGGAAAAGGAAGAGCTGTTCACTTTTACGAACATACTAAAGAAAGAACAGCCTGAAACCGCTTCCTACAGAAATCGTAAACTGACGGAATCCAATATAGAGGAATGGAAAACGCTGATGGAAGAAGCAAGAGAAATCGGCTTGACCGTGCAGGAAGTCAAATCCTTTTTCAAAACGATGGGAAGATGAATATCGGCTAAGGGCTGACGTTCGCATGATCAGGGGAAATCTGTTTATAATGGGGGAAAAAGGGAGAGAGAGCGATGTCACATACAACAGTAACAACTCCATACGGGAAAGTAAAAGGCACAACAGAAAACAGCGTACATATATGGAGAGGCATCCCCTATGCCAAGCCGCCTGTCGGACAGTTGCGTTTTAAAGCACCGGAGCCCCCGGAAGCGTGGAAGGACGAATTGGACACAACAGCGTACGGCCCGATTTGCCCGCAGCCGCCGGATTTAATGTCACTTTCGTATGCTGAGCCTCCCCGCCAGTCTGAGGATTGTCTGTATCTCAATGTTTTCGCGCCTGACACTGGGAATCAAAACCTGCCTGTCATGGTGTGGATTCACGGCGGCGCTTTTTATCTCGGAGCGGGCAGTGAGCCATTATACGATGGATCAAGCCTTGCGGCGCAGGGAGACGTCATTGTCGTTACATTGAATTACCGGCTGGGGCCGTTTGGATTTTTACATTTGTCTTCGTTTGATGAGGCGTATTCAGATAACCTTGGGCTTTTGGACCAAGCCGCCGCGCTGAAATGGGTGCGAGACAATATCTCAGCGTTTGGCGGTGATCCGGAGAACGTAACGGTATTTGGAGAATCCGCAGGCGGCATGAGCATTGCCGCGCTGCTCGCTATGCCTGCGGCAAAAGGCCTGTTCCAGAAAGCGATCATGGAAAGCGGCGCTTCCCGAACGATGACGAAAGAGAAAGCGGCAAGCACCGCGGCAGCCTTTTTACAGGTCCTTGGGATTGATGAGAGTCAATTGGACAGATTGCATACGATATCGGCGGAAGATTTGCTTAAAGCGGCCGATCAGCTTCGGAAAGCAGAAAATGAAAATATCTTTCAGCTGTTCTTCCAGCCCGCCCTTGATCCGAAAACGCTGCCTGCTGAACCAGAAAAAGCGATCGCAGAAGGTGCTGCGGCCGGCATTCCGCTGTTAATCGGAACAAATCGCGATGAAGGATATTTATTTTTCACCCCGGATTCAGACGTACATTCTCAGGAAACGCTTGATGCTGCGCTCGAGTACTTATTAGGACAGCCGCTGGCTGAGAAAGCCGCCGATCTGTATCCGCGTTCGCTTGAAAGCCAAATCCATATGATGACTGATTTATTATTTTGGCGCCCGGCCGTCGCCTATGCCGCCGCCCAGTCCCCTTACGCGCCTGTCTGGATGTACCGATTCGACTGGCACTCGAATAAGCCGCCGTACAATAAAGCGTTTCACGCATTAGAGCTTCCTTTTGTTTTCGGAAATCTGGGCGGCTTAGAACAAATGGCAAAAGCGGAGATTACGGATGAGGTGAAACAGCTTTCTCACACCATACAATCAGCATGGATCACGTTCGCCAAAACAGGAAACCCAAGCACTGAGGATGTAAAATGGCCGGCGTATCATGAAGAAACAAGAAAGACGCTGATTTTAGATTCAGAGATTACGATTGAAAACGATCCTGAATCTGATAAAAGGCAAAAACTATCCCTTCCTAAAGGAGAATAAACATGGGGAAAACAGGGTACATTGGTGCTGTCATCGTTGTGGCAGCTTGTATCATCATTTCGTCGGCAGTCGTATTATTGCGGGACACAGCCTATTACGATCCCATCCGCTGGACTGGAATCATACTGTTTTTTACGGGAATTGTGATGGTTCCGGCAGACGCAGCAAAAAGAAAACCCGGAAAAGAGAAGTAATTTCTCTCTTTCCCGGGTTTTTGTTTTTTACAATTTTCCCGCGCGAATATCGTCTGTCATTCCTTCATAAGGAGCTTTCGAAATCACTTCTTCATTGTCGGCTCCCTCATTTTTCAGAAATGTAATCTCCGCAAATTCAGGTACAACGTATTTCGGATACGTTTCATATTTTTCGCGGGATTCTTTCATGAGATCAATGTGGTCATTTTGATAGCAGACCGTAATTTCAGGGTGTTCATGCACCCATTTCGGGAAGAAAATAATGCCGTGCATGCGTTTTTCATTCGGCATAAAGTTTAATGAAACATCTGTGCCTGTCGGTTCTGTCCAAGACACTTTATATACGCCTTCTGTCAGTTTAACAATATTGACTTCCTGATCCCGAACCCAGCGTCCGGCAACCATTCCGCTATGAATTCTATAATCGATGGTATGATCGTTTTTTATATAGATCTCGTATTCCCATCCGTTTTCATAAGTATAAATCATATGGCTTCCGATAAAGTTTTCCATCTTTCACACTCTCCTTAGTCTTTACTGTACTTCATAAATGTCTAGTCGAACGCAATCAGGGGTTCTTTCTGCGGAACCGATAAACAAGCGGTCATGCAGCCATCGATAAGCTTCACTGCCTGTTTCAAATGTCGGCACCGTACGGAAATAAACATGTGCCGGATCAATGATGTCCCCGGCTGCGGCTTGTTTTCGAGACGGCTCGCTGACTTGCCGTATTCCATTGTTTTCAATGTAAATCAGTTCATGATCGGCTGTTTCGATGACATACCTGGCAGATAAATCTGTTCTGCCGTCAGCGCGAATGATTTGTGAATCGGCACCGCCCGGCAAATACGCCTTTTACTTTCCCGGTTATTGTTCCTGAACGAATCGGAATCCATCGTCTCATTCCCAGGCCTGTCTCACCAATGGTGATAGGCGGATCTACCTTGATTTCTAAAGAGGCGAATAATGTTAAAACCGGCTTCTTCAAAAGCGCCACCTCACATCCATAAAAATCATGTAACTATTTACATGTTAAATTTAACACCATTTCGTACAGCTGTCAAACAATAGGAACATAAAAAAAGGACTGGTGGAAGACAGTCCTTGTTTGAAGCTAGCTTTGATTGGCAAGATATGTGCTGACAGTGCTTTTCGCCAGACAGTCAGAGGAATCTATAATCGGAATCTCGCTTTGAAAATGATCTAACACCGCATTTAAATCCGTGCAGGCTGAAATGATGATGTCTGCATGCTGGCTGATTTCGGTATATAGCTTCTGCCACAATGCATGTGTATGCTGCATATGGTGCGGCTGTTTGATAGCGGCGATGAGCTGATTCACAGCCTGCTGCCAATGATCCTTGTGAACAACTTCTTGCCCGTTTGCCTTCAGCCCTTTTTGATAGATGCCAGATTGGATGGTTGAATCTGTTCCTAAAACAGCCGCTTTTTTTGCAGCATGCGGAATTTCTTTTTCCGTTTCCTTTATGATATGTAACAAAGGAACTGCCAACGCCTGCTGAATCTCTTTATAATACACATGTGCCGTATTACAAGGAAGAGCAATAAAATCAACGCCTGCCTTTTCAAGCTTTACCGCGCCATCAATAATCGCTCTTTTCATCTCGTCATGATCGATGGGACGATCTGCATAGAATGGGGTCGGGCACGAATAAATCATCATGTGTGGAAAGTCGATATCATTTGAAGCCCCATACAGCTTCTGACAGTAATCAATCACTTTATCAATAAACGGCGAGGTTGATTTCGGCCCCATTCCGGCTAATATTCCGATCATCACGTTCATTCCTTTCTCTTTCTAATACGTACGGACTACTACTTCTTCTGTGCCATCTTCATAGAGGATAAAGCTTTTCGCAACATCATCGCCTAACAAAAATTCGATTTCAACAGACAATGATCGCAAAAAGAAACGGGTTTCCGAGGAAGGAAATAATTCAAGCCTCATCTGTCCTGTGATCTGCAAATAAAGCTTTTCATTCTCGGCTGTCACCCGTGCAGCCGTCCCATCCTGAAACGAGTAGCTGCCAACATAGCGGCTGTATATCGCTGAATCAACTTCTTTTTTCTTTTTATCAGCAGGACGTTCCGGGATCTCATATGGCTGGCCAAATAAAATATGTTCCGCCGCCTTCAGAATCGCTTGTTCATATTCCGCATCCTCTTCCTTGTTACTCAAATAGATCAGCGTTTTACGCAGATCTATATACCGGATCATCATCGTCGAATAACCTGGCCACCCACCGCTGTGGCTGACAATCTTCCCTTTTTCAGGACTGTGTTGCAGCACCCAGCCAAAGCCGTAATCGAACGTTTCACCATTGTTCAGCCGCACCGGAGAAAATGCGGCCTCCTTAGAAGTGTTACTAATTAAATCGTCCTGATATAGAGCCTGATCAAATCGAAACAAATCGCTTGTGACAGAGTTCACCGTACCGTCTCCCTGTATGCCATCGAGATACACAACATAGTTCGTTTCCTCCAGATCATCAGGAAGGACGTACGTTTCGGAATGTACATCATACACGTATCCATATGCATATTGATCCATCTGCTCAGGCCGAAGCCTCCTATTATGCACTTTCGTTTCATTCATGCCGACCGGTGAAAAAATATGAGTTTTCATAAAATCCGAATAGCTCATGTCGGAGGCTTTTTCCATGATAACCGCCAATAGCACATACCCCGTATTGCTGTACTGCCAGCCTTCGTTCGGCTCAAAATAACCAGGCAGCCCCTCATTCATCAGCATATCCACAATATCCTGATTCACCGCAATCTTGTGTTTGTCCCAATTGGCAAGAAACCATTCAAAATAATCAGGCAGCCCTGACGTATGGTTCAATAAATGTCGAATCGTGACGCCCTGATATGGAAAACCCGGTAGCCAGCGCTCGACTTTGTCTTCATATCCAAGAATTCCTTTCTCCTCGAGCAATATGATCCCTAAAGCTGTAAAAGGCTTTGAGAGAGACGCTAACTCAAACAAAGAGCTGGTTTGCAAAGGGCGTTTTTCCGCCAGTTCTGCATAACCGAAAGAGTGATGATATAAAATATCGCCATCCTCCGCAGCTAGAACCGTCCCGTTGAACTGTTGTTTTTCCGCCAACACAGAGAATAATGTGCCAAGATGTTTCCTTTTTTCTTGCTTCATTTTTACACCTCCCATAATGTCTACGATATTTACCCTTCCATGTTTCAAAAATTTGAAAAATATGAGAGAAAGAGTGATAATGACCTGTATCCTGAATCCGTTTCACAATCGCTTCCGCAAATCCTGAAGCCGAAGCCCCCGAATTCAACCGTTGCGAAAAGACCCGTTGACATCTGACCCGTGCGACCAGTCTCTAAAACAGCCGATTTCTCAGAAAAGAAAAGAGCTTTCACCACATTGTTATAGAGAATCCCCCTGACTTTCCGTAACACCTATTAGTCTATTTGACTCATATCAGCGAAGGTCTTTTTTCATTTTCTATCAAACAAAAGAGGAAAATAGACCCGTTGTAATCTAAACGAGAGTTTAATAGAATGATGTCGAAAAGTAAATCACGCAGGTTTGTTACTGATAAAGCAGGCAAGACCTAAAATGTGTAAAGGGCAAAGTATATTCTTTGGCGTCACCCCTTACATATTTTAGGTCTTTTTTTATTGTGCGTAACTGACTTGCCATCTTCAAACAGGAGGGCCGGGAGAAGCAAACCGCTAACACAGTACATAAAAAAGGAGACATGAACGATGAACATCAAAAAGTTTGCAAAACAAGCGACAGCATTAACCTTTACAACCGCACTGCTGGCAGGAGGCGCGACTCAAGCGTTTGCGAAAGAAACGAACCATAAACCGCATAAGGAAACGTACGGCATTACCCATATTACACGCCATGATATGCTGAAAATCCCTGAACAGCAAAAAAATGAAAAATATCAAGTGCCTGAATTCGACCCATCCACAATTAAAAATATCTCTTCTGCAAAAGGCCTGGACGTTTGGGACAGCTGGCCATTGCAAAACGCTGACGGCACAGTCGCAAACTATCACGGCTACAACATCGTCTTTGCATTAGCCGGAGACCCTAAAAATGCGGATGACACATCCATTTACATGTTCTATCAAAAAGTCGGCGAAACGTCTATCGACAGCTGGAAAAACGCGGGCCGTGTCTTTAAAGACAGCGACAAATTCGATGCAAATGATTCTATCCTGAAAGACCAAACACAAGAATGGTCAGGTTCAGCGACATTCACATCTGACGGTCACATTCGTTTGTTCTACACTGATTTCTCCGGTAAACATTACGGCAAACAAACCCTGACAACGGCACAGGTTAACGTATCAACGTCAGACAGCTCTCTGAACATCGATGGTGTAGAGGATTATAAATCAATCTTTGACGGTGACGGCAAAACGTATCAAAATGTACAGCAGTTCATCGATGAAGGCAACTACAGCTCCGGCGATAACCACACGCTGAGAGATCCTCACTACGTAGAAGATAAAGGCCGCAAATACTTAGTATTTGAAGCGAACACTGGAACTGACAACGGTTACCAAGGCGAAGAATCTTTATTTAACAAAGCTTACTACGGCAAAAGCACATCATTCTTCCGTAAAGAAAGCAAAAAACTTCTGCAAAGCGATAAAAAACGCACGGCAGAATTAGCGAACGGCGCACTCGGCATGATCGAGCTAAACGATGACTACACACTGAAAAAAGTGATGAAACCACTGCTTGCATCTAACACAGTTACAGATGAAATTGAACGCGCGAATGTCTTTAAAATGAATGGCAAATGGTACCTGTTCACTGACTCCCGCGGATCAAAAATGACAATCGACGGCATTACATCTAATGACATTTACATGCTTGGTTATGTTTCTAATTCCTTAACCGGCCCATACAAGCCGCTGAACAAAACAGGCCTTGTGTTAAAAATGGATCTTGATCCTAACGATGTGACCTTTACTTACTCACACTTCGCTGTGCCTCAAGCTAAAGGAAACAATGTCGTCATTACAAGCTACATGACAAACAGAGGCTTCTTTGCAGACAAAAAAGCAACGTTTGCGCCAAGCTTCCTATTAAACATCAAAGGCAAGAAAACATCTGTTGTAAAAGACAGCATCCTTGAACAAGGGCAATTAACAGTTAACAAATAAAGACGCAAAAGAAAATGCCGATATTTTATTGGCATTTTCTTTTATTTCTTATCAACATCATAAAGGTGAATCCCAGATGAACTATAAAAAAACAGGCAAATGGCTAACAGTAATCCTGAGCTTTTTAGGAATATTGCTGTTTATCAACTTATTGCCAAACGAAGAACCTGTCAACAAAACAAAATCAACACAGAAGCCGGACTACCGGGCGGCCTATCATTTTACGACGCCGGATAAATGGAAAAATGATCCCCAAAAACCGGTCTATTTTGAGGGCAAGTATCATTATTTCTATCTTTATAACCGGGATTACCCAAACGGGAACGGTACAGAATGGCGCCATGCCGTATCAGAGGACTTGGTGCACTGGACCGATGAAGGCGTGGCGATCCCGAAATACACAAACCCAGACGGGGACATTTGGACCGGTTCTGTCGTGCTCGATAAAGAAAACACAGCCGGATTCGGGAAAAACGCGCTCGTCGCAATCGTGACACAGCCTTCAGCCAAAGATAAAAAGCAGGAGCAACATTTGTGGTACAGCACAGACAAAGGAAAATCATTTAAGTCCTATAGTGATAATCCCGTTATGCCTAATCCCGGCACAGACGATTTCAGAGACCCGAAAGTCATATGGGATGACCAGAATAACAAATGGGTCATAGCCATGGCTGAAGGAACAAAAATCGGCTTTTATGAATCCGATAATCTAAAGGACTGGCATTACACAAGCGGATTCTTAACGGAGCAGGCGGGAATTGTGGAATGTCCTGACCTCTACATGATGCGGGCAAGCGATGGAACGACTAAATGGGTTCTCGGCGCGAGCGCGAACGGCAAACCATGGGGCAAACCAAATACGTACGCATACTGGACCGGGAGCTTTGACGGAAAAGAATTTTCTGCGGATCAGCCCGAACCGCGATGGCTTGACCACGGCTTTGACTGGTACGGCGGCGTGACGTTCGAAGACGGCAAAAGCACAGATCCATTAGAAAAGCGGTATGCGCTTGCCTGGATGAACAATTGGGATTACGCCAACAACACACCGACAATGAAGAACGGCTTTAACGGCACAGATTCTGTCATACGCGAACTCCGGCTGCAGGAGCAGGACGGCACATACAGCCTCCTCTCACAGCCGATCGAAGCTTTGGAGCAGCTGACCGTTTCAACTGACGAAATAGAGGATCAGGATGTGAGCGGATCAAAAACACTGTCGATCACTGGTGATACGTACCAGCTTGATATGGATCTTTCTTGGTCAGAGCTAAAGAACGCAGGCGTCAGACTGAGAGAATCGAAAGACCAAAAACGCCATATTGATGTCGGCATTTTCGCCGAAGACGGCTATGCATATGTCAACAGAGCGGCTACAAATCAGCCTGACAAAAGCAACACCTATGTCGAAAGCAAGGCTCCCTATGATGTAAGCAAACAGAAGGCCCATTTGAAAATTCTCGCCGATAAAACAACGATAGAAGTATTTGTCGGCGACGGGAAAACCGTTTTTTCAAATCAAGTGTTTCCAAAACCCGAAGATAAAGGCATTACCCTTTATTCTGAAGGCGGCACAGCCTCATTTAAAAATATAACGGTGAAACACTTCGATACGATTCATGAATAAAAAACAGATGCAGCGCAGGCTGCATCTGTTTTTTTATTAGAGCGGTATTCTCTGTTGCATATTGGGCATTGTAAGGAATATAAGGCTGGTTGCTAAGGAGGAAGCGGATGTCTAAACAAGGAAATTTTCAAAAATCAATGTCGCTGTTTGATCTGATTTTGATTGGGATGGGAGCCATCTTTGGATCAGCGTGGCTGTTCGCTGTCAGTAATGTCGCATCTAAAGCGGGACCCTCCGGCGCTTTTTCCTGGATCATCGGCGGAGCCATCATTCTGTTAATCGGGCTCGTGTACGCGGAGCTTGGAGCCGCCCTGCCCCGTACCGGAGGCATCATTCGATACCCCGTTTATTCACATGGCCACCTTGTCGGCTATTTAATTTCATTTGTCACAATCGTCGCTTACACAAGCCTGATTTCGATTGAAGTCACGGCAGTCCGGCAATACGTGGCCTATTGGTTTCCCGGCCTGACCAAAGAAGGCTCTGATTCACCGACCATTGCCGGCTGGCTCTTACAGTTTGCCTTGCTATGCTTGTTTTTCCTGCTGAATTATTGGAGCGTCAAAACATTCGCTAAGGCAAATTTCATCATATCGATTTTTAAATATATTGTACCGATTACCATCATTATCGTGCTGATCTTTCATTTTAACCCACAGAATTTATCTGTTGAAGGATTTGCACCGTTCGGTTTTACAGGTATTCAGGCGGCGATATCGACAGGCGGCGTAATGTTTGCGTATCTTGGCCTGCACCCGATTGTGGCTGTTGCAGGCGAAGTGCGAAATCCAAAACGCAACATCCCGATCGCTTTAATCGTTTGCATCATTGTTTCCACCATCATTTACACTGTTTTGCAAGTCACCTTTATTGGTGCAATTCCGACAGAAACGCTTAAAAATGGCTGGCCCGCAATCGGACGGGAGTTCTCATTGCCGTTTAAAGATATTGCGGTCATGCTCGGTTTAGGCTGGCTTGCAACGCTTGTCATTTTAGACGCCATTCTGTCTCCGGGAGGAAACGGGAATATTTTTATGAATACGACATCTCGCCTCGTCTACGCCTGGGCGCGAAACGGCACATTATTTGGCGTATTTTCAAAGGTCAATAAAGAAACGGGAACCCCCCGTGCTTCACTCTGGCTTTCATTTGCCTTGTCCATTTTCTGGACGCTTCCCTTCCCTTCGTGGAACGCACTCGTCAATGTCTGTTCTGTAGCTCTCATCCTTTCTTATGCGATTGCACCCATCTGTTCAGCAGCGCTGAGGGTCAATGCGAAGGATTTAAACAGGCCGTTTTATTTAAAAGGGATGGGTATTATCGGGCCGCTTTCCTTTATTTTCACGGCGTTTATCGTATACTGGTCAGGATGGACGACCGTTTCCTGGCTGCTCGGTTCACAGCTCATCATGTTTTTGGTCTATCTCTGTTTCAGCAAATATGCGCCTCAAGAAGATGTCAGTCTGGCCCAGCAGCTGAAATCAGCGTGGTGGCTTATCGGGTTTTATATCATGATGCTGGTCTTTTCCTACATCGGTTCTTTCGGACATGGTTTAGGCATCATCAGCAATCCCGTCGATCTTATTTTGGTCGCCATCGGCTCACTTGCGATTTACTACTGGGCAAAGTATACCGGGCTCCCGAAAGCCGCTATTGATTATGATAAATAAAGAAGCAAGAGGTTTTCTTGCTTCTTTATCTTTACAAACGCACATACCCGAGATAAAATGAATGATAGTCAGTCATTACAGGAGGTGTTCCTTATGCCAAAACAAACTTCGGGCAAATATGAAAAAATTCTGCACGCTGCCATTGACGTTATATCTGAAAAAGGTCTCGACAAAGCCTCTATTTCTGATATTGTCAAAAAGGCCGGCACTGCACAAGGAACGTTCTATTTGTACTTCTCATCTAAAAACGCCCTCATTCCGGCAATTGCAGAAAATCTTCTCACCCTTACGCTGGATCAAATCAAAGGAAGACTGCATGGAGACGAGGATTTTTGGACCGTTTTAGACATATTAATTGATGAGACATTTCTCATTACAGAACGCCATAAGGATATTATCATCCTCTGTTACTCCGGGCTTGCGATCGACCACTCCATGGAAAAATGGGAGACGATCTATCAGCCTTATTATTCCTGGCTCGAAAACATCATTCATAAGGCGATTGAAAGCCGCGAGGTAACTGAAGAAATCAAAGCAAAATGGACGGCCAGAACGATTATTAACTTGGTCGAGAACACAGCAGAACGATTCTATATCGGGTTTGAACAAGATGAAAATGTTGAAGTGTATAAAAAAGAAATCTTTACTTTCTTAAAACGAAGCTTAGCTACAGCGTAAAAAATGACTGGGTAAAACCGCTCATTTTTTAATGCCTCAAAAATGACTGACGTTCATTCATAAAAATAGAGAGGTGTTTCATTTGAATTGGGTGCTTGTTTTCATTGCAGGGCTTTTAGAAGTTGTTTGGGCCTCTTCCCTCAAACATGCCGATTCGCTTTTGGATTGGATCATTATTTTTATTTTGATCGCGGTCAGCTTTATCCTGTTAATCCGCTCTTATCAAAAAATCCCGATGGCCGCGGCGTACACTGTATTTGTCGGAATCGGAACTGTCGGAACATATATCACCGGAATTGTTTTGGGCGAATCCTTCTCAGCAGCCCAAATGTTCTTTTTAGCTTTATTGCTGGCCGGCATTTTAGGAATGAAGCTATTCACGAAAGAAAGCAAAACGCAGTCGGAAGGTGACTCGTAATGGCATGGTTTTTATTAGTGATTGCCGGCATAGAAGAAATTATAGCTGCCGTTGCCATGAAATATGTAGACGGAACAAGAAAAAAATGGCCGATTATTGTGATGACTGTTGGATTTGGCTTATCCTTTTACTGCCTTTCACAAGCGATGCTGACCCTGCCTGCCGGAGTCGCTTATGCCGTCTGGACCGGCATTGGCAGCATTGGCGTTTCGGCGGTCGGCTTTGTCTGGTTTAAGGAGCGGTTTCAGCTTTCACAAGTGATTTCTCTTTGCCTTATCCTCGCTGGCGTCATCGGCCTGCGTCTTACGGCTTCATCATAAGATAAGGGCACATACAGCTGTATATGCCCTTGCCATTAAGCTTCGTCTTGATGGTTGTGAAGATGAAGCGGCGGCGGGATGAGCCAGCCTTTGTTTTTTAGCAGCCTTAAGTATTTTGCTCCCATTGCCGCTTTCGATAAATGGAATTGCCCAAACATCATGGCAATATCCTCACGAATTGACTCACCCATAATTTTGCTGCATGCCACAAGGCCTGCAGCATTTTGCGCTGCCGCAGAGACCG
Source organism: Bacillus sp. 11C (assembly GCF_055486375.1). Classification (NCBI taxonomy): domain Bacteria; kingdom Bacillati; phylum Bacillota; class Bacilli; order Caryophanales; family Bacillaceae; genus Bacillus; species Bacillus sp. 11C. Next base: position 127,241 of record NZ_JBUPVZ010000008.1, on the reverse strand, counting down.
CCACATCCGGATCGAGAAACCGCGCACCCGTCGGAATATCTTTAAGATCCGCTGCCGGCGGTTCAGGAGAAGCCGGCGGGAGCGCCACACCGTTTTCCTTCAGGATGTTGCTGACTTGTTTCATTTCATCTTGGCACTTCTCAATGGCCTCATGAAGCAGCTTTTTCAAATCGTCATCACCGACATGATGCAATAACATCTGGTAATTGCCGACCATTTTATTGCCTGCCATTACATAACTCCACAAGCTGAAAACCTCACCGTAATGCATCGGTTCCTCTTGCGGATTTCCGCTTAAAATACCCATATTCATCCTCCTTGTAAATTCAATATCGCACATTTCATAACGTGCCCAACAGGAGGAAAATTTATGTTCCGATGAGAAAAGATTTTTAACATAAAACAAAAAAGACAAGAGCGGCAAAGTGCCAAACCCTTGTCTTTCCTGTTGTTCTATTGGACGCGCTCGGAGGGATTCGAACCCCCGACAGACGTGGTACCGGAAACCACCGCTCTATCCAACTGAGCTACGAGCGCATATTCACTGCGTGATGAGAACGTCAGCACAACTCATTATACGATAATTCCCTTCAAATAACAACCCTCTATTTCAAGAGGCCGTTTTTCACATCTAACACATCATCTTATTTGGCAATCTGACATACGATGGTTTGAACCCATATAAATTTGGGGAAAATGGGAAAAAGAGAAGACTTTGCGTGTCAAGCCAGCTTTTTGTTTGACCTTTATTGACCAAAAATGTATCATGTAACTACATACTTACCTAAAAGGTGAAGGAGGAGCATTATGAATTTAATACCTACAGTCATTGAACAAACGAACCGCGGGGAAAGAGCGTATGACATTTATTCTCGTCTATTAAAGGATCGTATCATCATGCTTGGATCTGCGATTGATGACAACGTTGCGAACTCCATCGTGTCACAGCTTTTATTCTTAGAAGCGGAAGACCCTGAAAAAGATATTTCTATTTACATCAACAGCCCGGGCGGCTCTATCACAGCCGGTATGGCGATCTATGATACCATGCAGTTTATTAAGCCGAAAGTATCTACCATTTGTATCGGTATGGCTGCATCAATGGGCGCGTTCCTGCTTGCTGCCGGCGAAAAAGGCAAACGCTATGCGCTTCCAAACAGTGAAGTCATGATTCACCAGCCGCTTGGAGGTGCGCAAGGTCAGGCGACAGAAATTGAAATTGCCGCGAAACGCATTCTCTTGCTTCGTGACAAATTAAACAAAGTTCTTGCTGAACGTACTGGCCAGCCGCTTGAAGTAATCGAACGCGACACAGACCGCGATAACTTCAAGTCTGCTGAAGAAGCGCTTGAATACGGCCTGATTGATAAAATTCTGACTCGCAACACAGATGAGCAAAAGTAATACTGTAACCTGCAAGAGCTATGTCTCTTGCAGGTTTTTTTATTTATGAATTCACTCTCTAATCTTCCTTATTCCATACTGCACCCATTCTTCGTTCAACAGCTCAAGCGTCAAATCACTGGTTTGTCTCACAATCAGATCAGCATCAAGCATTGACTGTTCATGACCGACTCCCACCGCAAACATCCCGGCAGATTTAATTGCGGAAATCCCTGCTTCAGCGTCTTCTATTGCCGCACAATCAGCAGGGGAAACGCCGAGCAGCGCTGCGGCTGTTAGAAAGATTTCGGGATCGGGTTTTCCCTTCGCGAGAGCTGTCGGGTCAACAATGGCATGAAAATCATCCATAATCTCCAAACGTTTTAAAATCGCGGGAGCATTACGGCTTGAAGACGCTAACCCGATTTTTATATTTTCACCTTTTAATTCACAAAGAAACCTGCCGATTCCCGGCAAAAGATCTTCCGGCGTCAATTTGCTGATCAACATTTGATAGTATTGGTTTTTTTGATCCATAAGTGCTTGTTTCTCCGCATTTGTATACTTTGTTTGCGCACCGCCAATGATAAGCATGCTTTCAAGTGACTCTGCTCTGCTGATTCCTTTTAGGCTTTCATTCACACTTCTGTTAAAGGGAATATCGATTTGTTCTGCGATATGCTTCCAAGCGAGATAATGATATTCAGCGGTATCTGTTATCACACCGTCTAAATCAAAAATGGCCGCTTTCATATGCGAACGCCCATCACAGCTTCATAAGGTTCGAGGCACATGCGTTTTAAGTCAGCCGGCTCCTGCGGATAGTTGGAAATCAGCACTTTCCAATGCTCACGGGCCAGTTCAGGAGGCGCTTCGAACAGAGCCTTGTCTTCCGACAAATTCACAACGACGAGAAGCTTTTCCCCTTGGTATTCACGGAGATAAGAAAAGACTTGCGGATCATTCTCCTTCAGCAGCTGATAATCTCCATATATGATGGTCTTGTATTGCTTTCGTAATTGAATGAGCTTCTGATAGTGATAGAAAATCGAATCTTGGTCTTCCAAGGACTCCTTCACATTTATCTCTTGATAGCGGGAATTTACTGCTATCCAAGGGTCTCCGGCTGTGAATCCCGCATGTTTTTCGGCATCCCATTGCATCGGTGTTCTGGCATGATCCCTTCCTTTTTTCGTCACGGCTTTTAGAAACTCTTTTTCTGACATCGTTTTGTTTTCGACGACTAGTTCACGATATGCATTTTTTATTTCAAGATCGTCATACATCTCCAGCGGCATATCACTGTTAACCATGCCGATTTCTTCTCCCTGGTAAATAAACGGTGTTCCTTTCATACCGTGGAGTACCGTTGCAAATGCTTTTGCACACTGCTTTCGCAGCTTACCGTCATTGCCCCAGCGGGACATAACCCTCGGCTGATCATGGTTCTCAAAATACAAGGTATTCCAGCCGACATTCATTAATCCGGTCTGCCACCTTGTCATCGTCTTTTTTAAAGCAATCAAATCGAACGGCTTGATTTGCCATTTCCCATTTGGCGAGTTTTGTTCTGTATCAATATCCATATGTTCAAATGTAAAGATCATATTCAGCTCTTGCCTGCTTGCGTCTGTGTACTTTTTCGCCTCTTCAATATCAGAGCCGTTTGCCTCTCCGACCGTCATGCAGTCGTAATGAGAAAGCACTTCCTTGTTCATCTCCTGAATAAATTCATGAAGGCGGGGGCCATTCGAATGATAACGGCCGACGATATAGCTGCGGATGTTATCTGTTTCGTAGTTCGGAAAATCGGTATACTTGGAAATAGAGCCGATCACATCCATCCGCCAGCCGTCAACGCCTTTATCCATCCAAAATCTCATCACATCATAAACTTCCCGGCGCACCGCTTCATTTTCCCAATTTAAATCAGGCTGCTTTTTTGAAAAGTAGTGCAAATAATACTGTCCTGTCCCTTCATCAATTGTCCACGCCGGGCCTGAGAAGATCGATCCCCAATTATTCGGCTCTGAGCCGTCGGGTTTCGGATCTTTCCAAAAATAGTAATCCCGGTATGGATTGTCCTTCGACTTGCGGCTTTCAGCAAACCAGGCATGCTCATTTGACGTGTGGTTCACAACCAAATCCATGATGATTTTCATTCCGCGTTGGTGCACTTCATCAATCAGCTGAAACATATCTTCATTTGTCCCAAATTTTTCGTACATGTTTCTGTAGTCGCTGATATCATAGCCGTTGTCATCCTGCGGGGAATCAAACACCGGGGAGAGCCAGATCACATCCGCTCCGAGATGTTTGATGTAATCCAGCTTTTGAATCACACCTTGCAAATCCCCGAATCCATCTCCATTGGCATCATAAAAACTGCGCGGGTAAATTTGATAAACGACAGCTTCTTTCCACCATTCATTCATCAGGCGTGCTCCTTTCACATCGTCCATTTAGGACAACTGGTTCCTCATACACTTTCATGTGCAGCGGCTCGCCTTTTACAAGCTCAAAGACGGCGCTCATTTCATCAACCGTAATATTGATTAACCTGTTTCGATAATTGATTTTGAACGAATATCTGTCCCATTCTTTCGGCAAAAACGGGGCAAATGACAGCGTCTCATTCGCGATGCGCATGCCTGCAAAGCCCTGAACGATCGCGAGCCAGCTTCCCGTCATTGATGTGATGTGCAGACCTTCCTCCGTGTCATGATTATAATTGTCAAGATCAAGCCTTGCTGTACGCTTATATAATTCAAGCGCTTTCTTTTCCATCTTAAGTTCGGCTGCGAGAACGGCATGGACAGAGGGTGACAGGCTTGATTCATGAACAGTCATCGGTTCATAAAATTCAAAATTTCGCCGTTTTTCTTCCATCGTAAAACGGTCATGAAACAGATAAATGCCTTGAAGCACATCTGCCTGTTTAATAAAATTGGAGCGGAGAATCTTGTCCCAGGACCAATTCTGATAAAGAGGCCGCTCAGCTGGATCTAATTCATCCGCTGATCGCAGGTCTTTGTCCAAGAATGTGTCATGCTGAATGAAAATTTGCAGTTCTTCACTATACGGATAGTACATGTGCTGGATGATTTTTCTCCAGACGTTCAGTTCTTCTTCCTGCACATCAAGCAGGCGGCGTTTTTCCGCTGAAACCCTTTCGAGATTTTCCAATGTATATTCCAACGTCCAAGCCGCAATGACATTTGTATACCAATTGTTGTTGACATTGTTTTCGTATTCATTCGGCCCTGTGACGCCGTGGATCATATACTTGTTTTTTCGTTTCGAGAAGTGAACGCGGTCTGCCCAAAACCTGCTGACTTCCACAAGAACGTCTATCCCGTATTCCTTTATATAGTCATGGTCACCTGTATATTGGACGTAATTGCAGATCGCATAGCAAATCGCGCCATTGCGGTGAATTTCTTCAAAGGTGATCTCCCATTCATTGTGACATTCATCGCCTGTAAAGGTCACCATCGGGTAAAGTGCCCCTTTCATCCCCAGTTTGGTAGCATTCCGTTTCGCTGCCTCCAAATGATGATAGCGGTACAAAAGCAGGTTTTTCGTGACCTCTGGTTCGGCTGTCGCCAAATACATCGGAACCGCGTACGCCTCCGTATCCCAGTAGGCGGCGCCTCCGTATTTTTCGCCAGTAAATCCTTTCGGCCCGATATTCAAACGGGCATCGCCTCCATAATATGTCGAGAATAACTGAAAGATATTGTAGCGGATTCCTTGCTGAAGTTCCTCATCCCCTTTAATCTCTATGTCCGCTTTTGCCCACCTTTCCTTCCATTGATCAATGTGCCTTCGTTTTGCTTCTTCATATCCGTCTTCAAGTACACCCGCCAAAAGCTCCTTGGCATTCGATAAAAGCTCTGCCTCCCGAAAATCACGGGAAGTCGTGACAATAATAAACTTTTTCAAAGAAGCCTTCGTTTGGTAACTGTAGCGGTTCTCGACATACATTTCAGCTGTTTGATAGCTTTCATTGATAAAATCCTCTGTCACGTTTGCCATTGCGGCTGAAACGGTAAAACGAGGTGCTCCAAACGGATTTTCAATCGTTTTTGCCGCTAAATGACCGCTGTGAGAATCAGCCCCTTTCGCTTCTTCCTGCCAAAATTGTTCTTGGTAGTTCGAATCTTCATTTGCGACATTTCCGTCCAAGTAAGGAACAAGTGTAATGACAGCATCTTCTGTCAGGCACTCCGCTTCATAATGAATCGCGCAAAGCTCTTTTACGGCAAGGCTAATAAATCGCTCCGCTCTGATTCTAACGGTTTTATCCTGAATACGGACAACAGCGCTTCTCCGCAGAATCCCCTCTTTCATATTAAGTTCTACCTCAAATGATTCGATTGGGTTTTGGTAAAGGTCAACTTTTTCACCATCAATATATAAACCTATGCCAATAAAATTCATCGCATTGATCACTTTTCCGAAATACTCCGGATACCCGTTTTTCCACCAGCCTACTCGCGTTTTGTCAGGGAACCACACGCCTGCAATATATGTGCCTTGGTGACTGTCGCCTGAATAGCCTTCTTCAAAATTCCCTCTGACTCCCATATAGCCGTTGGCAAGAGAAGTCAGGCTCTCCTGCAGCCGTATATGTTCCTTTTGAAATGTATTTGTTTTGACTTTCCATTCATCAATCTCGAATAACCGCTGATTTATCATAATTTCCTCCCGAATGTAAGTTTCCATGATCACGGCGGGTTTTCGTCAAATATCTAAACGCAAAAGTGATCATCAAAGTAACGCCGCACGAATGGATCATCAATACAGTGATCAAGTTAAAATGAATCATACCGATAACAGCTGCGGCAAATGCCGGCAGTGCGGATGCGCAAACCGCCGCAGATGCCGCTTCCTTGAATGACGCAATAGAGATCATGTTTGATATTTTTGTGATCCAGAGGCCCCCCGCAAGAACAGCCGTTACAAATAGCTGAATCACAAAAATCACCGCATATGCCAGCATCATGATCATCGGCTTATATTGTGACAGCCACAATGTATCGATCAAAGCCTCTATATCATGGACGTTCGGTTTCTTAAACTCAGCATCCATTTTCGCATAGCCAACAGAAAACCCCGTTCCGTTCTGATCGGTGATCACCAGTTGATCGGATTGAAAGACGATGGCGTTATCAAATCCAGTTACATTCAATCGCCCATTTTCACCGTTTACCTGATATTCATGCTTCATATCAATCGCCAGCAAACTCTCTCCCTCTTCAATTCGATCAGAGCTCTTCCCGCCCGTCAGTTTTCCGTTTCTGATTTGATAACCTTGTAATTGATCAGCAAATTGATTATTAAGCTTTTGAATCGCTGACGGCATGAAAGATGTAACACTGAAGCGATCCATTTTCATAAACGAAACCGTAATCGGCGCCATCAAGCAGGCCGTTAAAAACATAAAGAGAAAACAGAGCTGCAGCCAGCTGAATGTATTCCCGTAACGGCAAACACCTGATGGAGACGCAGCCCCTTTTAGGCAGCGGATCATAAACCTTTCTTTTTGCAGATTCTTCATCGAATTACCCCTTTGTTCCGCCGGCTGTCAGCCCGGACACAAAGTTCTTTTGGAGAAAAAAGAATAAGACGCATATCGGCAATGCGGCCAGTATAGCTCCGGCTGCAAACAGGGCGACTTTTTGCTGCTGCGGATTTGAAATAAAGGACTGCAATCCTACAGCGATGGTCAGCCTTTCCGGTGAGCGGAGCAAAAACTTCGCCAGCAAATAGTCGCCGAACGGCGCCATGAACGCCCAAAGCGCTTGTACTGCAAGCATCGGCTTAACAAGCGGGAGAACAATTGATGCGAAAATCCTCAGATGTCCCGCTCCATCAATTCGCGCCGCTTCATCAATTTCTCTCGGCACAGTATCAAAATAACCTTTCATCAGCCACGTGTTCATCGGAATTCCGCCGCCGATATAGATCGCTGTCAAAAACCAGTACTGATCGAGTGCGCCTATCAGCATCGCTAGGACATAAAAAGCAGTAAGCGCTGCCATCGTCGGCACCATTTGAATGATGAGAAAGAAGACCAGGCTCTTTTTTCGGCCTGCAAACCGATAGCGGCTGTACGTATATCCGGCAAGCGTCACGATCGTAACCTGCAAGACCATGACCGATAACGCGATGATAAGTGTATTACTGTACCAATGAAGGTAAAGCGTCTCGTCAAATAGCCGCCTAAAATGATCTAAAGTCCACGAACCCGAAAAATCAAGCTGAAAAGCCGCCGCATTTCCCACATGGAAAGCGGATGATGCCGTAATCAGCAATGGATATATAATGACTATACTTAACAGCGTCAAAAATAAATAAGTACAGATTCTATTCAGCATTCTGGCCGTTCCCGCGTTCACTTACATAACCTCCTCATTGCCAAAAGCATTCGATTTTTTGAAAGCAATCAGGGAAATTCCAATGACAATGAAAGAAATTAACAGTGTAACAGCCGCCGCAACGGAATATTGCGGTGATGTGCCTGTTGTCAGTTTATAAATCCACGAAATTAAGATATCGGTAGACCCGGCCCCGGCTCCCGCGCTGCCCGGTCCTCCCTCATTAAATAAGTAGATAATCGAGAAATTATTAAAATTAAACGTATACTGGGTAATCATCACGGGTGCTGTCGCAAATAAAATCATTGGCAATGTAATATGTTGAAAACGCTGGATAAAAGTGGACCCGTCAATCTTTGCCGCTTCATACAGTTCACCTGGAATCGCCTGAAGCACTCCCGTTACCATGACATAAATATAGGGAAAGCCAAGCCAGGTCTGAATCATAATGAGGGCTGTCTTTGTCCAGAAAGGATCAGTCTTCCACGCGATCGCAGGCAGCTCTACAAACGGCAGGTGATTTAATAAAGGAATCACCTGTGCATTCACCGCCCCTATGCTGTCGTTAAATATGTTGGAAAAACTCATGATTGTAATAAAAGCCGGAACAGCCCATGGCAATAAGAAAATCATTCGAAATATCCGCTTGCCTTTTATAAAATCCTGATTAACGAAAAGTGCCGTCACGATCCCCAAAATGATTTGCAGCGTTGTCGCACAGATTGTCCAGATGATCGTCCAGCCAAGTACATTCAGAAATGTTTCACGATAGGAGCCGAGGAAAAAAATATTCAAGAAATTTTTAAAACCGACCCAGTCAATCAGACTGTTAGGCGGGATATGATAAAAATCATAGTTTGTACATGCAATAAACAGAGTCACCAAAACCGGAAAAATAATCACAAACACCATCATGATATACGCCGGCAGTGTAAATAAATATGGAAACCCTTTATCACCCGCATGACAGATCATATCCTTGGCCGTTGTATTGACTTCCAAACCCGCCGCTTTCATAGCGGCGATCTTACGCGAATCATAAATAGTAAAGATATAGAATACGAGGAAAATCACTGTCACGATCAATTGCAGCGTGCCTTCAATCAGCATAAACAGTGAGTGGTCAACACCGGGAACACTTCCCAATGTAATCAATCCGGTGAGCGCCTGAATACCGAAAACGTGTAATTCAAAAGCAAACAAGCCTGTGACGGCAAGAAACAAGATCCCCTTTAAAAACTGCTGATTCGCAATCTGCCCAAGTCCAGGAATGATTGATAAAAGCCCTGCCTTTCGTTTTTGCTTTGCAAGTGTGTGGTGTTTATTCATTTTTTCGCCCTCTATTCTTCCGGACGCTGTCCCGCCGTTTATTTCAGATATTTTTCTTTGATATTTTCCTTTATGACGTTTACAGCATCATTCGCTGACGTTTGCGCCGCTTTTTTTCCTGAAGCTGCGTCAAAAATCAAACTTTCCGCTCCTGTCCATACCTCAGCCATTTCCGGAATATTCGGAGTCGGTGTCGCTGTTTCATATTGTTTAATCACAGCTGACGCCAGCTCATTTTTTTGCTCATCCGCCTTCTTTCTCGCAGCTGTGTTGGCCGGAACTTCGTTTGTATTCTCATAAAAAGCGTAAGCATTGGCATCATTTGCAGCATACTCAAGCCATTTTTCAGCCAGTTCGGGTTCTTTTGTATATTTTGACGCAACCCATCCCTTCCCGCCGGCAAAAGGGGCATATTCTTCTCCATTTGGCAATGTCGGAATGGGAGCCGCTCCGTAGTTTAATTCAGCCTCTTTATAGTTGGCAGCTGACCAAGGTCCGCCGATGATCGCAGCCGCTTTGCCATCTAAAAACATCTGCTGAATAAAATCGTCTGCGCTTGAATTGTCCTGCATGCCTTTTGGCCAATAGGTTTTAAACCATTTCTCCGCATATTTCACCGCTTCTACAGCCCCTTTATTGTTTAGGCCGATGTCCCCGGAATCTGTGCCGTTTTTTCCAAATACATATCCGCCGTAACCGGCCAACAAACCGTACGACATATAAAAGTCAGTCCATTTTGCCAAAAATCCGGTTGATCTCCCTTTTTCCGAAGCAAACGCAAACCGGGAATCCTCTGTTAATGTTTCAAGATCTTTAAATGTTTTTGGTGCTGTTTGTAAGAGATCTTTGTTGTAATACAAAACAAGGGTCTCAATGACTAACGGCATTCCATACACCTTGCCGTCAACCGTTACTTGCTGCATCTCTTTATCTCCAAAACTTTTTGTGTGAGATGGCTTAATATCAAGCAAATGTCCTTGCTGGCCCAAACCGCCTATCCGGTCGTAGGCAGCGAGCATCACATCAGGTGCATTCCCCGCCGGGCCATCAAGAGGAAGCGCTTCCAACTGCTCAAACATTTGCTTTTCAACCATTTTTATTGTGACATCATTCTCCTTTTCGAATGTTGCTTTGATGCTTTCAATGTACTCTTTATAAGTTTCTTCAACAGATACAGTCAGTACCTTTTTGCCGTCAGAGCTTGCCGGATCTTTTGAACTTGAGCAGGCGGCAAGGCCGAATGTCAGGACTGATGCCGCCAATAAGACGAACCCCTTTTTAACAAGTATCATCCCTTTTCCCCCTTTATTTATGAATCTACAACAATTGTATGGTTCTCCAGAAAGCGGTTACAACATATTTTAACTTGTTACCGATAACAGAATTTAAACAGGGACGGCAACACCCAAAATAAAAAATTCTCCCGGCTGAACGGCAAAGACATCGTGATGATGAAGCGGCTGATCTGTCCATACATCGTAGATTTTCTTATTCCTTTCAATATTCAAATCTCGCAAACTGACATGTCGAGCCGCGTCCCCCTGGTTAAAGAAATAAATCAGTGTTTTTTCCTCAAGAGTCCGCGAAAAACGAATAAAATGGTTTTGGTCATCCAGCAGATTCCACTCAAGATGTCCCTCAGTCAATAAAGTGTTTTCCTGTTTGCGCAAAGCAATTAACCGTTTCATAAATCGCAGCATGTCTTGGTTCTGCTTCTCTTTTTCCCAAACCATACATTTCCGGCATAATGGATCATTTTCGCCGTCCAGCCCGATTTCCGTTCCGTAATAGATGCATGGTGAACCTATCTGGGCAAACATAAAGGCCAGCAAAGCGCGTGCTTTTTTCTCGTCATTGCGGCATCTGGTCAAAAGGCGTTTTGTATCATGGCTATCCAGTACATTAAACATCACCTCATTGACCTGCTTCATTCCATTCATCAAATGGGCATTTACACGGTGGGCCATACGCGAGGCTGGAATCGTCCCGTCAGCAAAATATTCAATCATAGGCTCTGTAAAGGGATAGTTCATCACCGCATGAAATTCATCTCCTCTAAGCCAAGGTTCGGCGGAATGCCAAATCTCTCCTACAATATAAACATCCGGCTTTTCCGCTGATACAGCTTGCCTGAATGTCTTCCAAAAAACGTGATCCACTTCATTTGCCACATCCAAACGCCAGCCGTCAATGTCAAATTCGCGAATCCAGTACAATGCAATATCTAGCAAGTATCTCTGTACTTCGGAATTAGCCGTATTTAGCTTCGGCATATCGGGTGTAAACGCAAACCTATCATAATTGTCTTTTTTGACAGGAAAAGAGTGAATATGAAACCAGTCTTTATAGCGTGATTGAGCTCCGTTTTTCACGACATCCTGCCACTGCGGAGAAGCGCTTCCTATATGGTTAAAAACAGCATCAAGCATAATTCTCATCCCCCGCTGATGAAGCTGGCTGACCAATGTGCGAAAAAGCTCCGGATCTCCAAAATGCGGATCAATAGAATAGTAATCCAGCGTGTCGTATTTGTGATTAGAAGGCGCGGAAAAGATCGGCGTTAAATAAATCCCGTTCACCCCTAAATCCTCTAAATAATCAAGCTTGTCAATAATCCCCTGCAAATCTCCTCCAAAAAAATCATTGACGTCCGGATCCTTGCTTCCCCACGGCAATGCATTCTCCGGTGACAAGTCTTCTCTTCCATTCGCAAAACGCTCCGGAAAAATTTGATACCAAACCGTTGATTTTGCCCACTGAGGCGCTTGGAATGTATCAGTCTCGTGAACAAATGGAAATTTAAAATAATAATGGATCGTCTCCAGCGTTTTTTCGTTATAAGGGCATACACCTGAACTTCCGAAAAAGATGTCTTCATGACGGTCTGTAACAACAAACGCATATTGCAGACGCCTAAATGGCGGCACCACTTCAGCAAACCAATAATCATGCATGTCTGTTGCGGCAATTTTCCTCATCGGCTGCTCGTTTGCCGACCACCTGCCGCCGTTGTACTCATAAGGATCACCCCAAATGAATCGAATGTGATCTGCATCACCTTTTTTTGTCCGAATCTTGATATGCACCGTCCGCCCGTCATAACAATAAGCATCAGAACTGAACGGCTGATGATGAATCGCTGCATATTCCATCATGTCTCCCCCTTTGAATTCCGTTTTCATTAGGCCGGCTCTTAGCTTGAAAGTATCATGATGAAATATCAGGAACAATCCTTTTCACCTTGTTACCGATAACAGAATAATTCGCTTACAGTGTTGATTCCCGTACAATCAACTCCGGTTCAAAAAATAGATTTCCTTGAGCGGCCCCGCCTTCATTCATTTTTTTCAGTAACATTCTCGCACAGGCTTCCCCCATTTCAACAACAGGCTGTCTGACCGTAGTCAACCGGGGCGAGGAGATGCGATCAAGAAAAATACCGTCATTCCCGGTCACCGCGACGTCTTCCGGTATTCGTTTTCCAAGCGATTGCACGGCACGAATGACGCCGAGCGCGATCCGATCGGATGCACAGACAAACGCGGCCTGATGATCCAGAGATTTCAGCACTTCTCTTGCAAGGCATTCACTTTTCTTAGAACTGTTGTCGATCCGAAATATTTTCGTTTTTCTAAAGCTTTCATTCATTGCCCGAATGTATCCCTGTTCTCTTGAACGTTCAAAAGGCTCATCTAAATCAATACCAATAAAGACAATTTCCCGCTCCCCCAGCCCCATCACATGGCGGGTTGCCATAAAAGTGCCTTTCTCGTTATTTACATCGATAAAATCATAGCCCATTTCATTTTGTCCAAATACGACCAGCGGCTTCTCAAAAGCTTTGATCACACCTTCAAAATCGGTCTTCCTCAAGCCGGTGGCAATAATGCCGTCGCATTGGCCAATATTGAGAGAGTTTCTTGTCACAAGCTGCAGAGCATAATGATTGCGATCCAGCTCCCGGCTGATTCCGGTCAGCAGGTTCATGTAATATGGTTCTGTCGTATCCATTTCCTCAAGAATCAACAGTTTGACAACCTGTGTTCTGTTTTGCACGAGCGCTCTTGCCGCATAATTAGGGATGTAATTCAGCTCTTTCATCGCAGAATGAACAAGCTTTTTCAATTCATCTGTCACCGTCTCAGGATGATTTATCACTCGTGATACCGTCATTTTCGAAACATTTGCTTTTTTTGCCACATCTGACAATGTTGCCATTTTCATCCCCTCCTTACCTGTGCATATTATCCAAACTAGTGAAAAAGTCCTTTATTTACAACTGAATAGACTAGCAGCAAAAAGAATAGAAAAAAGGAGATTTCCTTCAGGAAACCTCCTTTGTTGAAAAAACTCGATTTTTAGTTCATTTTCCACCTGAAATACTCCCATAGAATAGAGGATCAAGGCCGTGGATGCACGGCCGGACTCATAACAAATACGGCAGGTGGCTCACTTGAAGGCTCTTTTTTTAAATTTCCGTCCACTTTTTCTCTAAAATCGGATACGAGTAGTTTTGCATTTGCTCAATTAACTCATCCGGCCGTGAAGAGCTGTGGATCAGTTTAAGGTGCGAGTCGTTAGAAAACCCTTCCTGAATGCTGTATTTGATCATTTTCATCATCGGTTCAAAATATCCATTCACATTGTACAGTCCGATCGGCTTTTGGTGAATGCCGATCTGCGCCCAGCAAAGCACTTCAAATAATTCTTCATATGTACCGAAGCCGCCCGGCATGGCGATAAAGCCGTCCGCCAGCTCGCTCATTTTAGCTTTTCGTTCATGCATGCCGTTTACTTCAATCAGCTCAGTCAGGTTTTGATGGACAACCTCCCCGCTGAACAAACCGCTCGGCATGACCCCGATCGCAGTTCCGCCGTTTTCCATTATCGCGTCGGCGATTGCGCCCATCAAACCTACGCGGGAGCCCCCATAGACAAGGCCGATTCCCTGCTCAGCCATGTACGCACCTAGCTCTTCCGCTTTTCTTTTATACGCTTCATTTCCCCCCGGGTTTGAGCCCGCAAATACACAAATTGTTTTCATTTTGTCATCTCCGCATCTATATATCGTATCAAATGTTCAAAAAACACACTATATATTGTCCCACCTTCATGTGATAATATCAATATGAAATACATAAAGAATGCAGGAGTGATAATGTTGCAGCTGACTGATGCAGAGAAATGGATGAAAGATTTTTACGAAAAAAGAGGCTGGACAGAGTACGGACCGTTTATTCGAGTGAGCTTTTTAATGGAGGAAGCAGGAGAGCTGGCCCGGGCTGTCAGAGCATATGAAATCGGCAGAGACCGGCCGGATGAGAAAGAATCGTCACGAGCTGAGCAAAAACAAGAATTGATTGAGGAAATGGGAGATGTCATCGGAAATATCGCCATTCTTGCTGACATGTACGGTGTATCCTTAGAAGAGGTGATGAAGGCACACCAAGAAAAGCTGACAAAACGATTTGAGCATGCATAAAAAAGCGGCCGCAACGGCCGCTTTTTTTAACCTCTGATTTCATCATGGTGATCAAAGAAATGCTGTTTCCCTATTTTGTGAAATAGGCCTGTTTTATGCAGCAGTTCCTTCGGCTGCGATTGCAGTCCTACAATCATCAGCTTTCCGTTGTGGCGTTTAATTCGGTTCATAATGTTCCCTAGCACTGCTTCGGCCGACGTATCCATGTAGTGCACCTTATTCATGAGCAGAATAAGGGTCTTTGGCTTTTTCTGTACATGCTCCAGCAGTGAAGATTCAAGCGAATCAATTGACCCGAAAAACAGCGGTCCTTCTATGGCATACATGCTGACAGATGAGTCTTCTCTCTTTGTTGTCTTCGCCAAAAAAGGATGCGATTCCTGATTGTGGATGCGGGTTGCTTCACTCATCCTTCTGATGAAGAACACAAATGCGAGCAGCAAGCCAATACCCACACCGACGATTAAGTCAAACAGAACGGTTAGCGCAAAGGTTGCTGCCAAAATAAAGGAATCAGCGGTTTTCAGTCTCAGCATGTTTGCGACTTCCTTGCGCTCACTCATATTCCATGCAACAACCATGAGGATCGGCGCCATACTGGCAAGCGGCACATGGGATGCATAAGGCGCGAATACGAGCAGGACAAGAAGAACGACTACACCGTGAACAACGCCTGAAACAGGCGACACCGCTCCGTTTTTAATATTGGTCGCCGTTCTGGCGATCGCTCCTGTTGCCGGGATTCCGCCGAACAGCGGCGCAGCCATATTCGCAATTCCCTGGCCGACAAGCTCCTTGTTGCTGTCATGCTTTGAGCCCTTCATATTATCAGCGACCATCGCGGACAAAATCGACTCAAGGCCGCCAAGAAGCGCGATGACAAGGGCTGCCGGAAACAGCATGACCATTTTATCGAATGTAAGCTCAGGAAACTGAAATTCAGGCAAATGGCGGGGAATTTCTCCATATGTTGACCCGATCGTTGCCATGCGGTCAGGGAAAAAGACAACCGCGACCAATGTCGAAATAAGAAGCGCCAATAAAGCGCCAGGTACTTTAGGCATCACCTTGGCGAATACAAGCAAAATGACGAGCCCGATCACCGCTGTCAAAATGGCATACACGTTGAATGTGCCGAGATTCTGTGCAATTTCAAACATGTTGTGATGAAAATTCTCATGTTTCTCAATATTACTCAAACCAAGAAAATTAGCGATTTGCTCTGTAAAGATCAGCACGGCAATCCCGGCTGTAAAACCGACGATAACAGGTTTCGGCACGAATTTCATGATCTTTCCGAGCTTAAACAGCCCGAACAGCACCAGCATTACTCCTGCCATAAACCCTGCAATCAACAGGTTCTCAAAGCCGTACTGCATCACAATGCCAAATAGAATCGGGACAAAGGCGCCTGTCGGACCGCCAATTTGATATTTGGAGCCCCCAAACAAAGAAATACAAATCCCCGCCACAACAACAGTGTACAGCCCGTATTCAGGCTGAACTCCCGAAGCAATGGCAAACGCCATCCCTAAAGGAATTGCCACGACACCTACTACGATACCTGCAATCAAGTCTTTCTGAAATTTCTGTAAATTATAGGACTTGAATCTCCCTGAGAATCGCATATTTTGCTATAACCTCCCTTATGATTGAGTGTTTATGAGCTCAGTTTCAAAACCGTTAATGACGACATCAAGTTTTCCTGTTTCAGGGTGAATGACAAGTCCGTGAACCGGCACCTTTTTCGGCAGCAGCGGATGATGCTTGATCAAATTCACACTATGGGAAACGCTTTCTTCTACGCTGTGAAAACCAGTCAGCCATGTTTTCAAATCAAGTCCGGCGCTAGCCAGCAAGTTCAGGCAGCTTTCTTCCACTCCGCGTTCCTTTGCTTTCTCGAGAATCGAGGACGCATTCAGTCCCGACATCCCGCATTCATGGTGGCCGACAATGCACACCTCTTCAGCCTGCAATTCATAAATCGCGACCAGTATGCTGCGCATCACGCTTCCAAATGGGTGGGAAACGATGGCTCCCGCGTTTTTAACAATTTTAGCATCGCCGTTTTTAAGCCCCATTGCTTGCGGAAGAAGTTCGGTGAGCCTTGTATCCATACAGGTGACAATGACGAGCTTTTTTGAAGGAAATTTTGTCGTTTTGTACGGTTCGTACTTCTTCTCTCTGACAAACCGCTGATTGTGTTCCAAAATTGATGTTAAAGAAACCATTTGATTCATCTCCCATCCATATGATTTCGCAAGCCTTCTTACCCAGCTTACAGTAAGGAATTATAGCATAGGAATACGCCTCGAAAAGGCTTTCACAAAAAGACACTATAATTGAACTGTAGAATAAAAACAGAAACATTTATATCTTTCAAAGATAATAAAATTTATATTTATTGATCCCTATAATCTGGCTTCAACTCGATATGGATGATTTGTCTGACAAAAAATATAGGTGAATTCAGATAATTAAAAAACTTATTTAAGCCAATTTAGCTGTTCAGCCGGTCTTCATATCCATTTTAAGTTCAAAAGAACCAGAAATCAAAATGAACATAGCTATATTTTTAACATCTATTTATTTCCGATATAATAAAAAAGACAACAGCCATAAAGGGGGAGCCTTGTTGAAACCATTTGTATTCATCACAAAACCGATTCCTGAAGAGATTGAATCATTCATCGATGAACATTGCCGTTATGAAATATGGCAGGAAGATACGCTTCCGAGTGACGTGCTATTTGAGAAATTAAAAGATGCTGAAGGGCTTTTAACTACAGGAACGTCCGGACCGTCCATCAATCGTGAACTGCTTGAACATGCGCCAAAGCTCAAAGTGGTCAGCAACCAATCCGTAGGCTATGATAACTTCGATATAGAAGCGATGAAAAAAAGTGGAGTCGCCGGCACTCATACACCTTATACACTGGATGATACGGTCGCGGATCTGGCCTTTTCTCTCATTCTATCTTCCGCCAGACGTGTTGCCGAACTGGACCGTTTCGTCAGAGCCGGAAAATGGGGAACCGTTGATGAAGAAGCGCTTTTCGGCATTGACGTTCATCATCAAACGTTAGGCATTATCGGCATGGGCAGAATTGGCGAACAAGCCGCAAGACGCGCCAAATTCGGTTTCGATATGGAAGTGCTTTATCATAACCGCCATCGCAAACTAGAAACTGAAAACAGCATCGGCGTCGAGTACGCTGAGCTCGATACATTGCTCAAACAATCTGACTTTATTCTGCTCATTACGCCGCTGACTGATGAAACGTATCACATGATAGGGGAACGCGAATTTAAGATGATGAAGGATTCAGCAATTTTCGTCAATATTTCCCGGGGAAAGACAGTTGATGAAAAAGCGCTGATTCGCGCCCTGCAAGAAGGCTGGATCAGAGGAGCCGGCTTAGATGTATACGAAAAAGAACCTGTCACACAGGATAACCCGCTCTTACAGCTGGATAACGTGACACTGCTCCCGCACATCGGTTCAGCAACAGCAAAAGTGCGCTTCAACATGTGCAAACAGGCTGCCGAAAACATGATCGCAGCCATCCAAGGACAAACGCCGAAAAATCTCACAAGAGAATTTCAATAATAGAAAACATCCGGTCTGAAACAGACCGGATGTTAAAATGTGATATGTTGCAGAACAGCACGCTTATAGATGTAGCGGGTGACAAGATAGTATACTGCCTGAAACACAAAATAAATGAAGATGACCAATACAGCCTCCAGAAATAAGTTTGAATGCAGCATATTGCTTAACGCTGCATACGCAAAGCCTGCATGAATGGTACCCGCGATAAACGGGATGAAGAATAAAAATCCAATTTGTTTTCCAAGGATGGAGTGAATTTCTTTGTCCGTAATCCCTATCCTCTTTAACGCTAACACCTGCAATCTCGTATCCTCTATTTCCGTAAACATTCGCAAATACAGCATGCTTCCTTGCACGATAAAAAACAGCACGCTGACAAACATTCCTATAAACAGCGTTAATGCCACGGCCTGCTTTACAATCTGATAACTTGGAGCACGTGTTTGAAAATCAGATGTATGTTCTTTCGGCACCATGTTTTCAAGTTTTTCAGAGACATCCACCGTCTCCTGCCAATGCTCAAGCTCGTAACCTACCACTCTCATCTGTTCCTTCAGCGGCACATCCCGTGTCAGGCTGTCAAAGCTATTTTCGCTGACGACCAATAAACGGCTGACTCCTCCGACTGACATCAATATCCCTTTGTTTTCCTGCTTTTTCATGACATAGGAAAGTGTTTTTTCTGACTTCATATGAAATGCTGCTGTTTCCCCTTCTCCAAATGTATCTTTCACCATCATCTGAAAAGGAACATTGATAAACGCTTCATTTTCTTGTAAATGAATAACTGGGTAACCTTTTTCCTTTGCGACTTGATTATAGATTTTCTCTGAAATCAGCAAGGCTTCCGCTTCCATTTTCTTGTTTCCATACGGCAGGTCTGATTGAAAAGTGACAGGAATCCCTGTGGCATTCACCTTATACTTAATCTCAGCATCTGCTTTTCTCAGTGTGCTCTCCGCTCTCGCAGGCTCCATCACCTGAAAACGGGAAGCGTCTTTTTCCACCCATGCAACAGACTGAGGAATGCTTTGCTCCTGCTGCCTTTGCAAATCGGCATAAAACATATAGATGACACCTGTCGCTGTGAGTATAACCGCTGTAATGATAGAGGTTAAAAACAGCATGCTGGCGTGATCCTTCAGCCGGAAGATCATGTTGGAACGCACAATGATATTGGTGCCTTTATAGAAGCTGTGTTTCTTTCTGTACAGCATCCGGAAAAACGCCACACTGCTTTGGGTAAAAAAGAAATACGTGCCAATTAACACTAAAATCAGAATCGGAAAGACCCGAAACACCATGTCGATCACATTTGCAGTCGCAGCGAGATAATAACCTCCGCCGAGGCACAGCAATGACAGCGCAGTGAGCCATTTCGAATAGGCCGGCAAGCTTTTCGGCTTTTGAGCCGATTTCATCAACTCAATGATTTCCAGCTTGCGAATCCGCCCCAGCGATAAAATGAGCAGCGTCTGAAACAGGATGAGAAAGCCCGCAGCCGTCAGCACAAACGCTTTCGGCACAATGACAAACGAAATCGGCACCTTCACGCTGAGCATCCATGTCATGATCATAAAAAACAGCTTTGAAAATAACAGCCCTGCTCCAATACCTGCCGCAATCGCCGCAAGAGAGATCAGAGACTGCTCATAATAAATCATCTTGCGGAGCTGCTGTTTTGATGTTCCGAAAAGTGTCAGCAGCCCAAACTCTTTCTTTCTCGCCTGCAAAAACGCCGAATTCGAATATGAGATAAAAAATAGACAAAACACAATGATGACGACAAGGGCTGCGCTTAAGCACGTTTTGACAAGGCTTCCGCCATATATATTGTCTTCATTGACATCCGGATGAAAAATGAAAGATGTGAAGACAAAAAACACGGAAACGGCAAACACACAGCTTAAAAAGTAGGCGACATACCGTTGCAGATTCCCAAGAATGTTTTTACGGGCGATGGTTCTCAAATTCATGAAAATCGCCTCCCAACACACTCAAGGTATCCAATATACTTTGATAAAACACCTGTTGATTTGTCCCTCTGTGAATCTCTGAAAAGAAACGGCCATCCTTAATAAAAACAATCCGTTTACAGAAGCTCGCCGCTGTCGCATCATGCGTGACCAATAATATCGTCGCTTCTTTTTCTTCATTCAGCTGAGCCAGCGTGTTCATCACTTGCTTTGCCGATTTTGAATCAAGATTTCCTGTCGGTTCATCAGCTAGAATGAGCGCCGGATTGTGAATAATAGCTCTGGCGCAAGCGGCCCGCTGCTGCTGCCCGCCCGACACCTCGTATGTCCGGTGGTCGAGAATATGCTTAATTTGCAATGCATTGGCCAATTCATCCAGACGGGCTTCCATTTCTTTTAGCTTTACCTTATCCAGTGCGAGCGGCAGCAGAATATTTTCCCGAACCGTCAGCGTATCAAGCAGATTAAAATCCTGAAAGACGAAGCCGAGTTCTCTTCTGCGAAACAGAGCCAGCTCCTGATCCTTTAACGCTTTCGGCTGAATGCCGTTAATCATCATCTCACCCTGGGTCGGCTTATCAATGGTGGCCAGCAAATTCAGAAGCGTGGTTTTTCCGCTTCCCGACGGCCCCATAATGCCGACAAATTCTCCTTTTTCCACACTGAGGTCAAAGTCGCTGAGCGCTTGATATGATATCGTTCCTTTATTTGAATAGTACGTTTTCGACAGGTTCGTTGTTTGTAACACGTTCATGTTCTGCTCCTCCTTTTTCTTTATTATAAAAAGGAAGTCAGCAGCCTCCCATCGAACTTTCTTGCAATTCCGCGCTCCAACCTTACAATGCTGTCACATTCACTAGGGTGTCACTTGAAAACACGATGGTCATCACCGTGCCAGCCCCTTCTTTTGATTCCGCATACAGCTGGTGGCCAAGCCGGCTGCATACCTGTTTTGCTAAATAAAGACCCATTCCCGTTGCCTCTTTCATGCTTCGTCCGTTTTCCCCGGTAAAAAACGCGTCAAAAATCCGCGGCAGATCCTGCGGCGGTATGCCGATGCCTTCATCAGCAACCGACAAACGCGTCTCACGCCCCTGCGTTTCTATCCGGATTGTAATATGGTCTCCCACCCCTTGCTTTGAGTATTTCAAGGCATTGAAAAGGATTTGCTCGACGACAAAGGAAAGCCATTTTTGATCACTGGAAATCTGAACGGCGTTTGGCGGAACATGTAATGTTGGAAAAAGGCGCCGTTTGATAAACTGCCGTTTTTCCTGATTAATAAGTGAACGGACCAGCTCGGCCACATCAAAGGTTTGCGGCTTTACATCAAATGCAAATTCCTCCAGCCGGGCTGTTTGCAGCATCATATCAAGACCGTGGCGAAATCTCTCATTTTCATCCTCAAGCTCCTCTAAAAACGTCGGAAAAGAAGAAGAGGCTCCGTTTTTTCCTTCTTGAATCATTAAGGAAATAACAGAAACCGGTGTTTTCATATGGTGGACCCACTGATTGGTGAAAGTATAATGCTGTTTTTGCTGATTCATATATTGTAAGAGCCTGCCTTCGTATTGCTGCCCGAGTGTGTTGATCATTTTCGTCCAAAGCGCCTGCTCTCGAGTTCTTGGGTTTCGGGCTTTCAAAGCCTGTCCGATGTCATTCGAAGAAGGCGCTCGTTCTGCAAGCTTTTTGACATAAGTCAGAAAGGAAAATTGCCGAACATAATCAGCAGCAAAACCGGCGGCTAAAAGAACACCCGGCAAAACCCATATGTACATCATATTTTCTGCGGGAGGTTCTGCGCCGCTCTCTATGATGCTTAAATACGCAATCAACATGGCGGCCCCTATCCCTAATAATGAAAATAAAATAATAGCTAAGCGGTCGATGAGATACGTCTTTAACACTCCGGTTCATCCTTCCGATTGACTTGAAATTGATAGCCTTGTCCCCTTATCGTTGAAATGCAATCTTTCAGTCCTGCATTCTCCAGTTTTCTCCGCAGCCGATTGACATTGACCGTTAACGTATTATCATCCACAAAATCAACGTCATCCCATAAAGCCTCCAATAATTCATCACGAGAGACAATTTTTTTATGCTTTTTCACGAAAATAGATAAGAGCTGAAATTCTTTTTGTGAAAACAAGATGCGGGTGCTGTTCCACTCCGCCTCATTCTGATCCGGATAAATCGTGAGCCCGCCCAGCTCCATTATTCTTGATTCCTGTGACAAAGAGGGCGAGTATTCACCATATGTGCGGCGCAGGACGCTTTTGATTTTGGCCACCACTACCTCTAAATGGAATGGTTTCGTGATATAATCATCGCCGCCATTTTCAATCGCCATCACCTGATTCATTTCATCGGTTCGTGCCGATATAAAGATAATCGGCGCATTGGAAATGGTACGGATTTGCCTGCACCAATAAAACCCGTCAAAAAAAGGCAGATTAATATCAAGCAGGACAAGATCCGGCTTCATTTCTATAAATTCATATTTTATATCATTCAGCTGTTCAGCCATTTTTACTTCATATCCGTATTTTTGAAGATGACCGCCCAGCAAAGAAGCAATGCGTTCATCATCTTCCACAAGCAAAATCCGATACACGTTTATCCCCCTTATATTCTGGACGAAGATTTTTCTAGAAGATTCCAAAATTATTATAGCATGTGACGGGATCGTAAATCGGTCTTTTTCTACTCGTTATGGTAGAATAAAAAAGGAAAAAACTTCTTGATAAGCAGGTGTCATTATGAAGAAAATCATGCTCTTTGTCACCATTACGTCAATTCTTTCAGCATGTCAGCCGAACTATACCGGAGAATACATAGAAATTGGAGATTCACTAACTGAATACACCAAACAGTGCTTTAAAGAGCATCAAATTCCTTATCAATATGAAAAAGGGAAATTGTATATCCCGGAAGATGCATTTGATGTAGTAATCAATACTTGTTCATAAGAAAAAGCTTGCAGACATGCTGCAAGCTTTTTACGTTACAAAAAATGAGTATTTAATTTCTCTTCAAACTCTGAAGAGACAATATCACTTTTTTGGCTCTCTCCGCCGTTTTCCTGAATCGTCAAATGGCGCTCAGACATGACCATCCGTCCGCTCGGCGTCAGCTTTGAGGCGAGCGGTGATTTGTTAAAAGGAGATTTTTCATGAGAGTGTATCATGTCCTTCATGTCATCTAAATCACCCGGATCGCTCTCATCAAGGGTAAAGGCGTAACCGATTTGCCAGCCTTCCCCTTTATCCATCAACAGAACATGGCTGCCCATTTCTGTCTTTTCTTCTTTCACTCGAAATGACCCGACAGGTGACTGTACCGTTTCGCCGGAAAGCGGTATCGGCTGGAGCGCCAGGTTGATGCCGAAGCCGATATCTAAGATATAATCACCTTTTTCCGCAGACAGCAATACAGCGGCATGCGTTCCGTCTAACGCCCACTCTTCTTGATGCCCTGCATAAACCGTCCCCCGAATGAGCTTCACATGAAACCCGGCCTCCCGCAGGACAAAATAAAGGAAACCATTTAAATCGTAGCACAGACCGCCGCGCTGTTCTTTGACCAGACGGCGCCATAGCTCTTCTTTTGTTACCTTATAATCCTCATTTGCGAGTACGGCACGATTTTCAAATGGGAAACGGTATGCCATTGCTTCGAGAAAAAGGGGGAGATCGCCGAAGCTGACATGGTCTTTCTCCCAGCCGATTTTCTGAAAGCAGTCATTTAGAAAGTCACTCATCTTTATCACCTAAACTTCTTCTTGAACATAAGCAGCCAGCTTTTCCAGCGCCTCTTGTTCGTCTTCTCCCTGGGCAATCAAGGTCACCTCAGTGCCTGTGCTTACGGCAAGGCTCATCAGTCCCATGATGCTTTTTGCGTTTACTTTTTTCCCATCCTTCTCAAGAAACACATCTGACGTAAACCGGTTTGCTTCTTGCACAAACAAAGCAGCAGGACGCGCCTGCAGTCCTGTCTTTAATCGAACTTCCACTTTCTGTTGAACCATAAGATCTCCCCTTTTCTTTACGGTTATTTTAAAGTGATGGTTTGCCCTGTCCGCAGCTGTTCCGCGATTTCATCAAGTTTTCTCAGCCTGTGATTGATCCCTGATTTGCTGATTTTTCCGCTTGTTACCATTTCCCCTAGTTCTTTCAGCGTCACTTCCTGATAATCAATCCGCAGCTGCGCGATTTCCCGAAGTTTTTCAGGAAGTGCATCCAGGCCGATCCGTTCATCGATGTATTTAATATTTTCCACCTGTCTGAGCGAAGCGCCAATCGTTTTGTTTAAGTTGGCTGTTTCACAATTAACGAGGCGATTGACCGAATTTCTCATATCCCTGACGATTCTGACATCCTCAAATCGCAGAAGAGAATTGTGGGCGCCGATGACGTTGAGAAATTCGGTAATCTTTTCAGCCTCTTTTAAATAGGTAATATAGCCTTTTTTACGTTCGAGCGTTTTGCTGTTTAACTGAAACTCATTTAACAGGTCGCATAATGAATCGTTATGCTCCTTATAAAGAGAGAAGATTTCTAAATGATACGAGGAGGTTTCCGGGTTATTGACCGAACCTCCCGCCAAAAATGCCCCTCTCATATAAGAGCGTTTGCAGCATCTCTTTTTGACCAGCTCTTCCGAAATACTTCGTTCAAACACAAAATTCTTCTCAAGTATTTTTAAATCCTCTAAAATCGCTTTTGCATTTTCGGAAAAACGCACAATATAGACGTTATTCTTTTTCAGCCGCATTTTCTTTCTGACCAGAAGCTCGACCGACACATCATATTGTTTTTTCAGCAATGTATAGATGCGGCGGGCAATCGCCGCATTTTCGGTTTGAACATCAAGTACGAGATGGCGGTTTGTAAATGATAATGCTCCATTCATCCGGATAAGAGCAGACAGCTCTGCGTTAATGCAGCAGTCTTTCACTTCCAGATTCGTTAATTCTTTTTTTGTTTCCGATGCAAATGACATATAGCCACCTCATTTCAAGGCTTCATTCTTTCAGTAAATCGACAAGAAGAGAAGCCACTTTATGTGTATCGTGACGAATTACGTCATTTTTATACGTTACGATTTGATCTCTGATGACTTCCAGCTCCATCGCTTTCAGCTCTTCGATATCAAAATCAACAGGGCGCGCCGATTCCATTTCGTACTTACGTTTGATTTCGTCAGGAATGTCTTCGCTGTTCACTAATATCGTATCAATAAAACCGCAGCCCATATGCTGATTGAGCGCTTTCACGTGATCAGCAGCGGTGTAATGAAGCGTTTCGCCGGGCTGAGTCATCACGTTGCAAATGTATACCTTTTTCGCCTGCGCCTTTATCACTTCTTCCCCGATTTTTGGGACGAGCAAATTGGGAAGAATGCTTGTATAGAGGCTTCCCGGGCCGATGATAATCAAATCCGCTTCCCTGATTACGTCTATCGTTTCCGGCAGCGGGTCAATATGTTCAGGCGTGAGAAAAACACGCTTAATGCGCTGTCCGTAAGCCGGAATCGTGGACTCGCCTGAAACCACGCGGCCGTCTTCCATCTGAGCATGCAGAACGACACTGGCATTGGCAGCCGGCAAAACTTTTCCTCTTACATTCAGCACCTTGCTCATTTCTGTGACAGCGTGAAAAAAATCACCGGTTATATTTGTCATCGCTGCCAAAATCAAATTCCCGAGAGAATGGCCTGTTAAGTCATTCCCCTTATTGAAGCGGTGCTGAAAGAGATCTTCAACAAGCGGCTCCACATCGGATAAAGCGGCAAGCACATTTCTGATGTCTCCGGGAGGCGGAATTTTCAGTTCATTCCGCAGACGGCCAGAGCTCCCCCCATCATCGGCAACTGTCACAATGGCCGTAATGTCAACTGGTTTATGCTTTAAGCCTCGAAGCAATACAGAAAGACCCGTACCCCCGCCAAAGATTGCGATTTTCGGTTTTTGTCCCATCTTATTTCCGGCTTCTCTTTTCAATGTCCCGGTGAGTAACATGAGTATAGTAATCCTTCTTGAAATAATCAGCTAAATGTTCGGCAAGTGTCACAGAGCGGTGCTGGCCCCCTGTGCAGCCGATCGCAATGACGACCTGGCTTTTTCCTTCTCTTTTGTAAGATGGAAGCATAAAGCTCAGCAGATCGATCAATTTTTCATTGAACTTCTGCGTTTCATTCCACTTCATGACGTAAGAGGAAACCTCTTCATCCTTGCCAGTCAGCGGCCGCATGCTTTCGATATAATAAGGATTCGGCAAAAATCTGACATCAAAGACGAGGTCTGCGTCAATCGGGATACCGTATTTAAAACCAAATGACATGACATTCACAGTAAATGTTTCTCCTTGGTTTGACGCAAAGTGATTTACGATTTTTTCACGCAAATCACGCGGCTTCATGTCTGACGTATCATAAATCATTTGAGAGCGGCCTTTTAATTCCTCAAGCAGTTCACGTTCCAGGCCGATGCCTTCAAGCGGAAGGCCAGTCGATGCCAGCGGATGTGAACGTCTCGTTTCTTTATATCTCGTGACGAGAATGGAATCCTTCGCGTCCAAGAATAAAATTCGCGGTGTAATCCACGGATTTTCCGCCATTTCATCCAGCGCTTCAATCATTCGGTCAAAAAATTCACGTCCTCGCAAATCCATCACAAGCGCAACCTTGCTCATTTTCGAATTTGATTCCTTCATCAGCTCTAAAAATTTCGGAAGTAATGAAGGCGGAAGATTATCGACGCAGAAATAGCCGAGATCTTCAAAGCTTTGAATGGCGACAGTTTTTCCCGCTCCCGACATTCCGGTTATAATGACAAGCTGAATATCATGTGATTCACTAACACTCATCTAACTCCCCCCTGACTTGTACTTTCTATTTAATATGCTGCGGGTCTAAACGATAACTGAGCAGCTTAAAGTCCGGTGTATACGTAAATGTACCGTGCAGCAGCCCTTGTCCCTTCATCATAAAATCAAGAATATGGCCATCTCCCGGGGCCATTGGGAGGTTTTGAATCTCCTCGACATTGTGCCACTGCAATTTGCCTTCCTCTGATTCAGATACATTTTGTCCGGTATAAGAATCAGCGACAAACGTAAACATCATCCACTCAGAAACTATCTGGTCACCTTCTTTAATGATAAAGGTAAAAACGCCTTTTAACTGAGGGTTTATGATATAGATACCAGTCTCTTCTCTGTACTCTCTGATGACGGAGTCTCTGACTGATTCCCCGCTCTCCATTTTGCCTCCCGGCGCGACCCACCAGCCGCGTCTCGGCTTTTGAAGCAGAAGGACTTTGTCATCCGTCTGAAGCACACAATTTGTCACTCTTTGCAAGTACGTTCACCTAACCTTCTCGTCCTGTCATCGTCTCTTTATTATACCGCTTCAAGATGCCTCCCACAATGAAGAGACATTGACAATCTTTCCTTCTATTTTACAGCATATTCATTTCTGAGCTCAGGTGATTTTGCTGTAACAGGCATCCGCCTTTATTTTCACACAAAAAAAGGACACGGATAACTGGAGAATCCGTGCCAAAAAAGTGTATTCATTATAAAAAGGGGGTCAATTACGTTATTAATCATAACCGAAAAGCATTACACATGTGTTACAGCGGAATTAAAACCCAGTAACGTAATATGAAACTCGTATGACAGCCTTTTTATTTTAAGGTTTTCAGCGTTTCTTGGAGCTCTTCGACATAATGCTGGACGCTTTGTGCCGCAATACTTCCGTCTCCTGTAGCTGTTACGATTTGGCGCAGTGATTTTTCGCGAATGTCTCCGGCAGCGAAAATCCCTTCAACCTTTGTTTCCATCCGGTCGTTTGTTTCGATGTAGCCCTCTTCATTCGTAATGCCCAGATTTTCAAACGGTTTAGACAGAGGAAGCATGCCGATGTAAATGAATACGCCGTCTGTTTTGAATTCACTTTCTTCACCGGTTACCGTATCGACAAGCGTTACGTTACCGACTTTGCCGTTTTCTTCATGAATTTCCTTCACAGTTTTGTTCCATAGGAAATCAATTTTTTCATTATCAAATGCTCTCGCTTGGAGAATGCTTTGCGCACGGAGTTTATCACGTCTGTGAACAATCGTTACTTTTGAAGCGAAACGTGTCAGATACACGCCTTCCTCCACCGCGGAATCTCCCCCGCCGACAACGACAAGCTCTTTGCCTTTAAAGAAAGCGCCGTCACATACTGCACAATAAGAAACACCGCGGCCGCCTAATTCTTTTTCGCCAGGCACGCCTATTTTCTTATACTCCGCACCCGCGGAAATGATGACTGCACGTGCTTTATATTCTTTTGAACCGGCTTTCACCACTTTGTACTCTTTGCCGTCAACGACTTCTTTAATATCGCCATAAGCGTATTCAGCACCAAATTTTTTCGCGTGTTCAAACATTTTGTTGGAAAGCTCAGGTCCGAGAATGCTTTCAAACCCAGGATAGTTTTCTACATCTTCCGTATTTGCCATTTGCCCGCCAGGAATTCCTCTTTCAATCATTAATGTCGATAAATTTGCTCTTGATGTGTATACAGCGGCCGTCATCCCAGCAGGACCCGCGCCGATAATAATCACGTCATATACTTTTTCTTCTGACACACTATTCACTCCTTAACACGTCTTTTTCAAGTTGGGGCGCTTCTTTATATGATAAGAGTCCCCATCTAACGTATTCCTTACCCATATCCTATAAAATCTCAGGGTGATACGCTATTTTTTTGCTCATTTTTTTCTGATCATGATTAAATGTTTTTTTAAGGGGTATATGTATTAATAAAGAAAGAGCCTTCTGTTCAAGAAGGCCCTTGTCTTATTTATTATTGAACAACACGTCTTACAACGCCTTTGAATGCATCTTTCCAATAACTATTGCTCATAGAGTCAACTGATACACCATGAGATGAATTGTCATTAAGGAAAGTACCGTTTCCTAAGTAGATTCCTACGTGACCGTTCGTTTTGTATGTGTCAAAGAAAACTAAGTCTCCGCGCTTCATTTCTGACGCGCTGACAGCTTTTCCTCTTCCAACTAAAGTGTCAGTTGTTGTTCCGCCGACAGGTCCAAGGTTGACACCTGCAGAAGCGTATGCCCAGCGTACAAATGATGAGCAGTCAAAAATACGGTTGTTGATATCAGACTGAGAGCGTCCGCCGCCAAATTTGTACGGAGATCTTCCGACAATGCTTGACCCAACGCTGATCGCGCCTTCAATTCCGCCTGAGTTACTGATGACAGTGCCGCCTGAATTGCTGTTTGAGCTGCTTCTCTTCTTAGAAGATGAGCCGTTAGACGAACTGTTTGATGAACCCTTAGAAGAATTGTTTGAAGAATCATCATGGGATGAGCTTGCTGTTGCTGTTTCAGTTGTAGCTGTTTGTGTCTCATCAGATGCTTTTTGCGCTTCTTCCTGCTTTTTGATCAAAGCAGCCGCAGCTTCTTGTTCTTTTTTAATGCGTGCTTGCTCTGCTTCGGTATCTGCTTTTTGGTTAGCAAGTTCAGATGCTTCTGATTTTAATTCAGAAATCGCGTCAGCCGTTTTCTTCTGGCTTGCTTTCGCTTCTTCGAAAAGCTTGTCTTTATCATCAAGCTGTTTATCAAGGTCTTTTTGCATGGTTTCTAATTTAGCCAATGCAGCTTGAACTTCTTTCAGCTTGTTATTCAAATCCGCTTCAGAATCTTCAAGCTTCGCTTTATCCTGCTCTTGCTGCTTGATTAAATCTTTGTCTGCATCCACAATAGATGAAACCGCAGTCGCGCGAGAGATAAAGTCACCAAAGCTAGTTGATCCTAAAAGGACATCTATGTACCCTTGAGATCCGCCGCTTTCCTGTAAAGAACGAACGCGTTTTTTCAAGATTTCGTTGCGCTTTTCAATGCGGGCTTCTGTCTCTTTAATCTCTTTTTTCAGTTTTTTGATTTCTTCTTTTGTTTTATCGTTTTCTTCTTTTTTATCTTCGATCTGGTTGCTTGTATCAAGCGCCTTGTCGTTAATGTCTTTCAGTTCTTTTTCAATCTTTGATTGATTTTGCTGAAGCTCAGTTAATTCTTTTTCCTTCGCTTCGATGCTGGAAGCAACCTCAGATTGCTTGCTTTCGATATTTTCTTTCTTTTCATCTAATGTTTCCGCCGATGCAGTTTTACTTGTAAATGGGATCAAAAAACTGCTTGTACCGATGACGGAAGCCAAACCAAGTGTCAATAAACTCTTTCTCACTTTTTATATCCTCCCTTTACTGTGAACCTGTTCTCATGTGGAATCGTATTTTAAACATCAAGTTTCGTTCCTCATACTCTACGAGGAATGATGGTTGTTTATGGTTAATTATTCTGTGCATCTCTTATTCTGGCTGTATAGCGTTTATTTCACATCATATGTAAAAAACACTAATTCCTTATGTACGAGAATCATTATACCATCAAGTTTCGACAAATTAGCGATAAATTTTATTACATTTGTGTTTCAAACAGATGTCAAGTCGTTCATCATTTGTCATTTTTCTTAAACGAGTAAAAAAACTGTCGATATTATTTTCTTAATATAATCTATCAAACCAAAAAAAGAGTCGATTCTAAGAATCAACTCTTTAAAATATTCTATTCTAGAATATCATCAATATATTTCATATATTTCGTCAACGTTGCCGGAGAGATGCCGAATCGAGCTGCTGTATCTTTTTTCGTATCGTGTTTGCCGTGCGCTTCTTTCCAAATATAGCAAATCGCGGCCGCCCAGCCTTTCTCATTTTTCAACGGAGCGGCTGCACGGATTTGCTGGATGACATGGAACACCCAGCAGCTCATGACTTCTGTTTTCATCTCTTCTTTTTCAGCTTGCTCTAATAATTTCACGGTTTGATAGGCAAAAAGCGCATCCTTTGATACGTCAGCAGCCGCGGAATCTCCATTCAAGAGCAGCTGCACAAAATGATTTTCGAAAGGAGCGGTCATTCTCTTCGAGTGTATCACCGCTTCTAGATGCTCCGTTTCACCCTTTGTGCTGCTGATATAATAGGCTGCGAGACGTTGTTCTACGGATGAAGGAAGTGCTTCCCTCCGCTCAACCCAGGGAGCCGGGCGGTCCTCTCCGGGATATTGCGACTCGGCTTTTCTCCAGATCGTCTCGGCAAATTCAGTATGCCCTGTAAAATAAGCGGAGCACGAGAGCCAGTAAAAGAATGTATCGTCACC
Organism: Bacillus sp. 11C; assembly: GCF_055486375.1. Taxonomy (NCBI): domain Bacteria; kingdom Bacillati; phylum Bacillota; class Bacilli; order Caryophanales; family Bacillaceae; genus Bacillus; species Bacillus sp. 11C. The sequence continues at coordinate 95,847 of NZ_JBUPVZ010000008.1, read as the reverse complement.
TTCAAAGCCGCTTTTATATAATGATTTGAGCCATTTATATCCGATCTCATAACGGCCGACAAGCGCCAAAGTAGCTCCCAGTTTGTAGCGCTGTTCCAATAGCATCGGATACACGTTGGAAAGCCGGTCACTCAATTCCGCCACATTTTCGTCTTCTCTTTCATAATAGTAGAAAACGAGAAGATTGCATAAGGCATGAAGATTTCCTTCATTATGACTGAGCACTTGATAAGCGGTTTCCTTTGCTTTTACGATATTGCCTGAATAGAAGTAAGCAAGCGCCAGATTGTTGTATGCTGACCAAAGCTCCGGATATTCAGCTGTGATTTCCTCAAGCGCCGCCACCGCTTCAGCAAGCTGGCCGCTTTCCAGCAGGGACTTTGCCCGATCCTGTTTCACCAGCAATTCATCCTGATCATACAAAGAATCCTCAGGCCCGCCGTCTCCTAAATCTAGCAATTCAAGCAGACTATCGTTTTCTTCAGCGAATTCACCGTCCGGATCCGCATCTGAATAAGCGGCCGCTTCTTTATAAGCTTCTTGAAAGAGCCCCAAGTGGGCAAAGTTATTCGCTTTAAAGTAATGGCACTCCGGCATTTCGATCTCCAGATTTGCCATAATATAATCAAGAAGATCGTTCGACTCTTGATATTGGCCCATTTCTGAATAAATGACCGCAAGCTGCGAAAGCATCTCTGAATCCTCCGGCTCCAAATGAACCGCGCGCTGAATCAGTTTGCTTGCCCGTTTCAGATTGCGCTCTTTATACGCTTTCAAGCCTTTATGAAAAAAATATTGTCCATCTTGAAGCAGCTGGACAATTTGTGCGTGATTTTTATGTTCAGAAGTGTGTTTTCCCACAACTACCCTCCGTTTTATACAATGTTACCGTCAGTAGTATACCATAAATCATCAGCTCCTCAATAGTTCAAAAGGAAGGATCGGGAAAATCCCTCCGTTTTTTACTGGCTGATTCGACCAAAATTTACCCGGCTTTGTTTTCTAAATCTGAATTCATTTTCAGCTGCTGTTCAGCAAAATCTTTATATAGATCATGCGAAGCCATTAATTCATGATGTGTGCCCCGGCCGGTAATTTCTCCTTTTTCAACAAACAAAAGCTGGTCCGCGTCTACAACGGTAGATAGGCGGTGAGCGATGACAATCGTTGTGCGGCCCTCCATCAGCACCTCGAGCGCCTGCTGGACTGATTTTTCAGATTGGCTGTCAAGACTAGAGGTCGCTTCATCAAGCATGAGAATGCTCGGATCTCGGAGAAGTGCTCTCGCAATCGCGATTCTTTGCCTTTGTCCGCCTGACAGCATAATGCCGCGTTCGCCCACCTCTGTATCAAACTGATTCGGAAGCTCCTTTATAAAATTGAGCGCGTATGCCATCTCCGCGGCTTTTTCGATCTCAGCGTCCGTTACATCACGTTCTAACCCGTAACAAATATTTTCTCTGATCGTTCCTGACATTAACGGGCTTTCCTGTGATACATACCCGATGTGCTCCCGCCAAGATTCAAGCGAGTAAGTATCAACCGGCTCTTCCCCCAGCCGAATGGTCCCTGCAGTCGGTGAATAAAAACGTTCAAGCAGCTTAAACAGTGTTGTTTTCCCTCCTCCGCTCGGACCGACAATCGCTGTTACTTTCCCTGCTTCAATGACGGCGCTGATCTCTTTCAAAATCAGCTGATCGGGCTTATATCCAAAAGACACGCGATCAAGCTGAATAGGCAAATGCGCGTCTTCGATTTGTTTTCCTGTGACTGTATCTTCCTCTTCCTCTGCCAAAATATCAATCATCCGTTCTGTTGCGCCGATTGATTTTTGCAGCTGTGTAAAAAACGTTGTAATCTGGCCCATCGGCATAATAATTTGAAACAAATACAAAATAAAAGCCACGAGCGCTCCGGCGGTGAGCTCGCCTGATGAGACCTGCATGCCCCCGTATCCGATAACTGCCACAAGTGCTGCCATTAATACAAGTGAGATAAGCGGACTGACAAGCGACTGAACCTTGGCTTCACGAACTCCCAGTTTAAATAATGAAGAAATCCCCAGTTTCCCGCGCCCATATTCGACAACCTCCGCATTTGAAGCCTTGACGAGTCTGATTTCCGGAAGAATTTGATTCAGCAGACCGGTAAAACGGGCTGTTTCATCTTGTGTTTCCCGAGAAATCGAGAACATCTTCCGGCCAATCGGGATTAGGATAAGAGCGGCCAGCGGAACGACAACTAATACAAGCAGTGTCAGCTTCCAATTCATAATAAACAAGATTGTCAGTGATCCAATGACGGAAATGATGCCTGTAATAAACCCGCTGATATGGGTGGTGATCAGTTCTTTGACCACCATCGTATCATTTGTCACACGGCTGACGGTTTCTCCTGAAGCGTTTGTATCGAAATAAGGGACAGGGAGCTTAATTAATTTCTTCCATAATAAATCCCGCAGCCCTGAAATGATTTTTTGTCCATTATAATTAAGCGCGTAGGTGGCATAAGCGCTCAAAGCGGCCTGAACGAAAAAAACAAGCGCGATGAGCCCGATTTGTGTCCCTGAAAGAGCTGACATGGAAAAGCCATCGACTAACTGTTTCGTTAATAATGGAATGAGCAGGCTGACCAGTGTCGTTACAATACTGAGAACCAGCGCAAAAGCAAGCTTTCCATAAGAAGGATTGGTCTGCTTCACTAATGCAAAAAAGGGTTTTAATTTACTTTTCGATTTTTGTTGCTGGGTTGGCATATACTTTTTCCTCCTGTTTCAGCGTTCAGAAAGGTGAAATGTCGTATCAAAAGATGATTTTTACTCTTTCTCAATCATATCAATGGAGAGAGACTTTTTCAGTATATTTTTGCCATGATGAAAATAAAAATCTCCCACTCATGATTTGAATAGGAGAGGTATGACCTTATACATCCTTAACAGGCTTCTTTTTCCTGTAAGTCAATGTCACATCCTGCTTTCGCAGGTCTTCAATCATCATTTTGTACCGGTCAACTTTTGCGGTATGTTCTTCTTTTATCATTTGAAGTGCGGCTTTTTGTTTTTCACTTTTTGATTCAAGCTCTTCTTTTATTTTTTTGACAATCAACCCTTTTTGTCCTTTGATTTCTTCTTTTAGTGAAGACTCAAATTTCTTTGTCAAACTGAGAATGTCGTTGATCGGTTGATTGAGGCTGCCTGCTTTCCCCTTCATTTCATCTTGGGTAAGAAACATATAGGTGGTTGATACAATTTCTGTTTCACTTTCTGAAAATAAGGAAGTCACTCTTCATATTCCTCCTAAAGCTGAAAATCAAATAACTGAGAAATCATTTCTTCTTTTTCAAACAGCTTTTCAATACTTTCACGGATGTTTTTGATAAAATCTCTTTTTTCTGTTGCCTGTTTTTTTAATTCAGCAACGATTCCATCATTAGCAGGGAGCGCACCTGTGTGGAACGATTCATGAACTGAAATTTTCTCCAATTTATCAAATGTGTGGCTGAAACCGGCCGCAAGCCGGAATTGAAGATCGAAGGCATAATGCGAAGGATTTTCTTCCATATGATGAATAGCCGTGATGATCGCCTGTTTTTTGTCTATAAAGTCTTCATTGATTTCCTGACTGTAAACCTTCTGGTACTTAGAAATCGCATCTTCCATATCTTCAACGATCCTCATACCGTTTTGATAGATTCTGACAGCGGATGAGATATTAACTTTAATCGTTTCTCCCGAGCCGCTTTTCCCTGTAAAGTAAATATCAGAGCCTTTATAGCTGAAGCCTTTTTCCTTTGATAGTGCGTTTAGCATTTGAACGATGCTGTGGCCGTCGACGATGAGTTTTAACGCGTCTTTTGTTTCTGCGTCGAGGGTTTCTATAGAAGACAAAATAGATTTCACGTACTCTACTATTTCACCAACGTCTTTTAAAGCATGTGTAAATTGACCATGCTTTAGATGGTCAATGAAAAGTTCATACTGAGATTCTATGCCTCGCATACTCGCATTAATATTCGTTAATTCTTTTTTGATTACTTTCTTTTGCGTTTCATCGATATACCCATTTTCAGCTAGCTGATCTACGACCGGTCCGCTGTTTCCCAATAAGGTATGAAGAAAACCTAAAAACGCTGGCAAATTCTCTTTAATTCGGCCATACATTTGCTTAACGTCATCAAAGTTTTCATAAATGACACTCGCTTTCGCTAAAGCACCATCTGTGTACTTCACTTTATCTATCAGCTCTATGTCAATCCCGCTTGCAGCCTTTACAAAACCGTTCAAGCCATCTTTTTCATAGTCATCCTTATATTTTTGAAGGAATTCTTGAATCGCTCTCACGTCTTCATCAGGAATCCCATCCATAATGTTTCTGATGCCTTCTACACTTGTGTTTGTATCTGTCATTTTCACATCGCCGAATGTAATGAAGTCTGCCTTGCCGCTCGCACCGTACAGCGGGTCATCTTTTGAGATGCGCTGGGTGATGTTTGCTGTTACGCCTTTGTCTTTGTAGTATTTGGTGATCGCTTTTTTAAGATCTTCTTTAGGGACATTTTCAAGGTTTTTAGTGTTCAGAACATCGAATTTATTGATCATGGCATCGAGTAAATCTTTATCAGCTTGTAACAAATGATTTACACTAACCTGAGCACCGTTTATCCCATAAACTTCATCAAACTCTCTCCATCTATTAACTGAACCATTACCTGGTTGTTATTTGCAAGTGAATGCCCAAGAGCATAAGTATGTAACTCATCAGAATTTCCAGCTCTTTTCTTTGCTTCCTTAGTAAACTCTCTCGTTGCTCTGTATTGGCTACTGTCGATCCCTAAGAAGAGGCCAAAAAAATTATAAGCCCAATCCCTCGTTATCAGCACTACCTTCTGAAATAATATGAAGTTGGTCTATTTGATTTTGACTATCTTTTATATATATTGCCGTACCATCATAACCCGATTCTTTGATTGACTTATCTTTTTGATTATTTTTCTTAATCAGTTCTTTAGATGTATAAATCTCAATGTCCTCAGGAAGAGTTTGATTAGTTTCTTCTTTATAGATTCTGCGGACTTCCGTTTCAAATTCTGCTTTCGCTTCCTTTATTTCTTTAGAATTGTTTGATGCAAACTTTTTTTTATAATCATACTCTAGATTTATTAACCGCAGTTTTACATTTTCATTTTCAAATATATTATTGTTACCCATCTTACCCCTCCTGATTTAAAAAGGTGACGGATTTTACGAGCTTTTTAACCTGCTCTCCTAAGTTATCTTTATCTAACGTACAAGGCTTATCTTTATTTGGGCATCTAAACATAAACGAAAATACAATACCAATTTGGTCTTTCTCAGAAGATTTAATATAACCGAAGTATCTGTATGAAAAATTATATTTATTTTTATCATTTTCAAAAGTATTTTTCTTGTAAGCAATATAAATATCTTTACCTTCGTTCTCTAGTTTTTCAAAATTACCATTAAAGCCATTTTCACTACTAATTTGGTCTAGCATTGTCTCAGGATTGTTAATAAAAGTTACTCCTTGATAATACTCTATTTGTGCATTTAGCATTTTATTTTTTGTTTTTTCATAACTATCAAATGCTATGATTTCTTCATTTTCATCACGACTAGACAAATAGCTTGAATACTCCCCATCCTCCGGAAACAACATCCTAAATCCTTTCAACTTAGACTCCAGCAAATAATACCCTGGCTCCTCTTCTTTCGTTGACACCATGTACTCTCTCGTTTTCTCGTCCTGAAACGCTGGAACTTGCGGCAGGTCTTTTGGATCCATGTCTTTTGGTTTTACGACTTCTGTTTTATTGTCATTTGTGGTGTTTTTATCATTGTCGTTCATACTGCATCCTCCTGTCATGGCTAGTAATAAGCTGAAGCAAATAAATATGATCTTTTTCATGAAGAACCTCCACGGGTTTTATGAGAATGAAATTTATTTTTATCCCAAAAATAATTCTATTGACCTGGTTAACAAGTGATTATTTTATCCTTTTCCATGTTACATCATGGCGGAATTTGGATAAATAGGAAATCTGACTTGGTTTTGATCTCCTTTTATTAACAAATCAAGCAAAACACCTCATGAACTCCCAAATACCTATTACTTTTTTCACAAAATAAAAAGAGCCGTTTATCATACGGCTCTTACCTTAGTTTTCAGAATGGCTTCTATATAATTGTACTATAATTTATTTTAACGCTTTTCAAATATATTCTTCTTATTTCCACTCTCTATTTCTCCTTTTTAACCTTTAAAAAGGTAATAGAGCCAATTATTTTTTGAACTTTTTTTCTTGCTTTATCTTTATTTAATGAACAAGCCCCTTCATCACTATAGCAGGCAAATCGAAACGAATACTCTATCCCCAGATCATCCTCTTTTGTAGATTTGACATAACCAAAAAATCTATAAGAAAAATGATTCTTTCCATCTCCATCATCAAAAACACTTTTCTTTTGAGCAGAATATACAATTTTGTCAGATAGCTCTCTTTCTTCGAATTTGCCTTTATAGCTATTTCTACCGCTTACAATATCCAGCATTGTATCCTTGTCATTCGCAAAACTTTTTTCTCGATGATAATCCAATTGCCCATCATATTGAATGTTAGTTTTTTTATTTAAACTATCAAATACTATTGTTTCTTCATTTTCTCCTGTACTCGATAGATCAGGTACGTACTCCCCGTCCCCCGGAAACAACATCCTAAACCCTTTCAACTTAGACTCCAGCAAATAATACCCCGGCTCTTCTTCTTTCGTTGACACCATATACTCTCTCGTTTTCTCGTCCTGAAACGCAGGAACTTGCGGCAGGTCTTTTGGGTCCATGTCTTTTGGTTTTACGGCTTCTGTCTTATTGTCATTGGTAGTGTTTTTATCATTGTCGTTCATACTGCATCCACTTGTCAGGGCAAGTAATAAGCTGAAGCAAATAAAGATGATCTTTTTCATTATGAACCTCCGTGGTTTTTTGAGCTGATTTATCAAAATTCATACTAATGACCCTGTTAAAAAGTAATTATTTTATCCTTATTCATGTTATGAAATGGAATAAATTCGTTAAATAGGGAATTAGGTTCAGTTTACACCAATAAACAGAAAGGAGGACTTAAGATACAGGTTAAATTTCTCTTACTCGAAAAACGCTGTTTCCCTTGGCAGTCTTTGAGCGATTACTACTTCTGTTTCGAATAAAACCTCTTCGAGATAAAAAACCTTCGACATCAATGTTTGTATTTTTCTCTTACACAGCGCCAAAGGTAACAGAGTTTATTATTCTTTTAACCTGTTCTTCATTTGCTTTTGGATCTGGTTTGCATGTCTTTGCATTGGCTGAGCAGTTAAACATAAAAGAATATTCCATCCCTAAATCATCTTGTTTTTTTGACTTTATATATCCAAGAAAGATGTAAGATGGGTTTTCTTCGTTGTCAAAGTTTTCTTGTTTTGAAGCAAAATAAATATCCTTATCTTTTGCTTCAAATTTTTCAAAATTACCTTTGTATTCATTTTTACCGCTAACGATATCCAACATAGTCTCCGGATCGTTTATAAATGATTCATTTTGATAAAACTTTACTGAAGCATTCATTACTATATTCGTTTTTTTGTTCACACTGTCAAAAAATAGTGATTCGTTTTTCTTTGAAGTTTCAGAGTCTGAGTACTCCCCACCCTCCGGAAACAACATCCTAAATCCTTTCAGCTTAGACTCCAGCAAATAATACCCCGACTCCTCTTTTTTCGTTGACACCATGTACTCTCTCATTTTCTCGTCCTGAAACGCCGGAACTTGCGGCAGTTCTTTTGGGTCTATGTCTTTAGGTTTTATGGCTTCTGTTTTATTGTTATTTGTGCTGTTTTTTTCATTGTCGTTCATACTGCATCCGCCTGTCAGGCAAAGTAATAAAATGATGTAAATATAGGTGTTCTTTTTCAAAGTGAACCTCCAATGGGGTTAACTAATTGATATTAATAACCCGGTTGCAAAGTGCTTATTTTGTTCTTATTCATGTTACAGTTGCGAAGATGCGAAGACATTTTTATTCGCCATCTCTACTCTTCTTTTTATTTTTAAAGAAGGTTATAGAATGAATTAGAGTATCCGTTTTTTCTTTTGCTTGGTCTTCATCCAAAGTACAAGGTTTATCATCTTTTTTACACCGGGCGATAAAGGAATATACTATCCCTAGACACTCTTCATCACTGGATGCTATATATCCAAAATAACCAAAGGAATAATTGTGTTTACGATCACTGTTTTTAAAAGTGCTTTTTTTTAATGCAGTATAAACTGTTTTTTCATCAGTTTTTTCTTTCTTAAAATCACCTTCGTAACCATTCTCATTACTAATTTGGTGCAGCATTGTTTCTGGATTATTAATAAAAGAAGATTTGTTATAGTAGCTAATTTGCGCATCTAAGAGTATATTTGATTTTTCATTATAGCTTTGAAACCCTATCGATTCGCTATTCTTTCCATTTGACGTAGAATAGTCTGGAAGATACTCGCCATCTGCCGGAAACAACATTCTAAACCCTTTCAGCTTAGACTCAAGCAAATAATACCCCGGCTTTTCTTCTTGCGTTGACACCATGTACTCTCTCGTTTTCTCGTCCTGAAACGCCGGAACTTTCGGCAGTTCTTTTGGGTCCATGTCTTTTGGTTTTATGGCTTCTGTTTTATTGTTATTTGTGCTGTTTTTTTCATTGTCGTTCATACTGCATCCGCCTGTCAGGGCAAGTAATAAGCTGAAACAAATAAATATGATCTTTTTCATGAAGAACCTCCGCAGGTTTTCGTTGTTTACACGAATAATGGTTTTCTATCATTTCAGTTGCATTCATTAAGGCAAGCTGTTGTTAGTAGCCATATTCTAATCAATTAGCCGTAACTTTATTTGTCCTTTTTATCTATTAAAAAGCTGATAGAATGTATTAATTTCTCAACTTTATTTTTAGCCTTTTCTTCTTCTAGGGAGCATGGTCGATTTTCATTTTTGCATCCGAAAGTAAAGGCGTATTCAACTCCTAGGTTATCTTCTTCTAGAGATTTCACATATCCAAAGTAACTGTATGAATCATTATATTTTCTATCAATATTTTCAAAGATGTCTTTTTTCTTACCAAAATAGATATCCGTGTTCTTGTTACTACTTTTTTTGTATTCACCTTTATAATCATTTTTTCCACTTACAATATCTAGCATTGTTTTAGGTTCATTCACAAAACTTTCTTCTTTGTAATATGTTACATGACCATCAAACATTACATTGGTGTCTTTCTCATAACTATTAAATCCAATACTTTCTTTATTTTTCCCAGTCAACAAGGATCTTCTTGATAGAGTTTTCGCATCGTCCGGAAACAACATCCTAAACCCTTTCAGCTTAGACTCAAGCAAATAATACCCCGGCTCCTCTTCTTTCGTTGACACCATATACTCTCTCGTTTTCTCGTCCTGAAACGCAGGAACTTGCGGCAGGTCTTTTGGGTCCATGTCTTTTGGTTTTACGGCTTCTGTCTTATTGTCATTGGTGGTGTTTTTATCATTGTCGTTCATACTGCATCCGCCTGTTAGGGCTAGTAATAAGCTGAAGCTGATCAAGATGATTTTTTTCATGACGAACCTCCATATCGTTAACTGATAGAATCAATCGAACAAAAAACCGCCGAGTTCTCTCGGCAGTCTTGGCCAGGCATTATGGCTTCTCTTTTTTCGAATAAAATATTCTGGATATAAACAGTCCAATGACCCCTAACAAGATGAATAAGACCGCTCTCCAAACAATATCAATCGAAGCAGAATCTATTAAAATCATTTTGGCCAGTGTAATGAATAAAAATATCAGCCCGATTCGGTTCCATGTCTTGTCTCTGGTTGCGTAATAAATAGCGTACATCACGATGACAAATATAAACCAAGACAGGGATACTCCCACATTATTGGATACGCCTCCAATCTTATCCGACATCCATATGGATAATTTGCTGAAGAATACAAGCATCAGGAATGAAACGGTGTATGAAACAACAATCTTGACTTGTTTATATTGTATTTTTTTCGAATACAGATAGGCGGCAAATAGTGAGCTGATCAGCAGCAGCCAAGAGACAATGCTGAGAATGTGTAATGAGCGTGCCGGGTATTGCATGAGGCCGCACGATGCCTGTAATACTACAATCGCCCCGGCAATGCCGATCAGCCAGCTTTTTTTGCGGTATGACACGTAACACATCATGATTCCTTGTAACGTGAATATGATGTACAGCAAAATCTCATTTTCATCTAATACATCCGCTGCTAATACATTGAAATAAATCATAGAAATGAGAAAAAACGTATGTTTGATTTCGGCAAATTCTTTTCTTTTCCATAAGCTTAACAACAGGTAAAACACAAAAGCAGCAGTATAAAAGGCGTATAACGCCGTATCGTTTTTTATATACAGGACTAACCCTGTGATGAAAACGACAAAAGCTCCGATTGAAACGGCTGTGAGATAGACAGCTTTTTTAAATGGGCTATGCGATAGTAAAGCCGAGAAGATCATGATCGCCTGCTGCATCGTAAATACAGCAAGTGTCCAAACCGATACTTGTGCATCGGTAAATGATAAGAAAGCAAAAATCGCTAATATGAATGCATAGTTTGCTATATTCCATGCCACGCTGTACTTTTGTTTGACTGTCTCATACATTAAGCCTGCGAAAACCAATGACTCATATACATAAAAGATGTATTCGTTTCCTTGTTCCCCGCCAAATAAAAAAGGATACAAGTAAACACCTGCGCCGATAATCGCAATGAGCGTTTGTGATTGATATTTTCTTGATATGTACACACCGCCCGCAACCCCTGCAGCAAGAAGGATCACTGTAAGCGGGGTCGGTATCATCTGGTACAGCATGTTCCCCGCAAATAAGGAAACGATGTAGACAATATTACTGCCCGCCAATAATGAAACGCCCAGCACACTGGCATTTTTCTTATATTGCCTGCTACCGAGAACATATAGCATAATGGAGACCATGAGTCCTGCCGCCACCCTCATATATGTGTTGATCCAACCTTTTTCAGCAGCCGCTGTAAACGCCCAAATCATACCAAGAAGAAAAACAAAAATAAAGATTTTCGGAAGCCAATTTCCTGCCATGTTTTCTAAAGTTCGTTTCTCTTCCTTTGGCGGAGCCGGTGCCTGTTTTGGCACTTCGGTTTCTTTGCTGATTTTTGAAAGTTCTTCCGTTTTGACTATAGCTTGTTTCTGCTTGCCTGCCGTGAGATATGCGATCTCTTTTTTGACATTGGCCAGTTCTTGTTCCAAACGTCCAACTCTTTTGTTCAGTTCATCAAATTTTTCGTTCACCATTCTCTCCCCATTTTCGAATTTACTTGCTTTTTCATGATATGCCTTTTTTTTACTCCCCTTACCGGTTTCCATAAAATAATTCTAAAGACCTGTTGCCCAACAAGGATTTTCATCCTTAGTTATGTTACATCATGGAAAATTTTCGATGAATAGGGAATTCGATTGGTTTTTTTGTGTGATTTTTTTGTGAGCATTGCTTTTTTTCATTTCATTTACTGGAACAAGACAAATGGATCAGGCGCAAAGATGCATAAAAAAGGAGCTGCCATATGCACAGCTCCAATCCTCTTACTTGTCAGAATGGCGTTTTTTCAAAACGTCAAGCACATCATCCAGCGGCAGAGCTTGTTCTCTGAGCAGGACAAGCAGGTGATACAGCAGGTCTGCCGCTTCCCATTTGAGTTCCTCGCGGTCTCGGTTTTTCGCGGCAATGATCACTTCGGATGCTTCTTCACCGACTTTTTTCAAAATCTTATCGACACCTTCACGGAAAAGATAAGTGGTGTAAGCTCCTTCAGGCATTTCCGCTTGGCGTTCCGCGATCACGTGCTCCAGCTCGTTCATGATGTCAAATCGGTCCGCAGCCTGCTCTTCTGTTTGTTCCTTTGTAAAACAGCTGTAGCTGCCAGTGTGGCATGCCGGACCAGACGGCTCTACGAGTACGATCAACGCGTCTTGGTCACAGTCATACCGGATGCCCTTAACGGCTTGCGTGTTGCCTGAGGTTTCTCCTTTATGCCATAACTCTTGGCGCGAGCGGCTGTAGAACCATGTTTCTTTCGTTTCCAATGTTTTTTCGTACGATTCCTTGTTCATATAGGCAAGTGTTAGCACTTCTTTGCTTGCCGCATCCTGCACGATGGCGGGAATTAATCCATCCTCGTTAAAACGCAGTTCATCTGCCTGTTTCATCTCACATTCACCCCGTGCTCTTTCAAGTATGATTTCACTTCTTTAATCGACGTTTCTTTATAATGAAAAATAGAAGCGGCCAGCGCGGCGTCGGCTTCTCCTTTTGTAAAAGCCTCAAGCATATGCTGCGCGTTTCCCGCTCCTCCCGAGGCGATAACAGGTACGGAAACAGCTTCAGAAACTAGCTTTGTCAGCCTGTGCTCAAAACCTTTTTTCTCACCGTCAGAGTCCATGCTTGTCAGCAATATTTCTCCTGCTCCGCGTTTGACGCCTTCTTTTGCCCATGCGGTGACTTCCCAGTCTGTTTTCTTTCTGCCGCCGTGCGTGTAGACCTTATATGTGCCAGATTCCTGGTCATACTTGGCATCAATGGCAAGTACGATGCATTGAGAACCAAAAAACTCGGCTCCTTCTGTAATCAGCTCAGGGCGGAGAACAGCTGCCGTGTTCACCGAAACTTTGTCCGCGCCGGCACGCAGAATCGTTTTCATATCGCTGAGCTGATTGATGCCGCCGCCGACTGTAAACGGAATCGCAAGCTTCGCGGCAACCTGCTCCACAACGTCAACCATCGTTTTTCGGCCTTCGTGCGAGGCGGAGATATCAAGAAAAACGAGTTCATCCGCGCCTTCCTGGTCGTACACTTCCGCCAGTTCAACAGGGTCACCGGCATCCTTTAATTCGAGAAATTGAATTCCTTTGACAACGCGTCCTTCTTTGACATCAAGACATGGAATAATCCGTTTTGTGATCATTTGCGTTTCACCCTTTCAAGCGCCTCGCTCAGCGTAAACTGATTGGTATATAGCGCTTTTCCGATGATCGCTCCAGAAACGCCATCCGCCTGATAGCGGGCGAGGGCACCGAGATCCTCGACCGAGCTGACGCCGCCGGAAGCAATCACAGATTTCCCCGTTTCCTTTGCAAGCTCGACCGTGCTTTCAATATTTGGGCCTGACAGCATTCCGTCTGTCGAGATGTCAGTAAAAATAAAGACCTTCGCTCCTTCATTGGCAAGCTCTTTGCCGAGTTCAGTTGCTCTAAGGCTTGATGTTTCCAGCCATCCTTCAGTTGAAACAAAACCGTTTCTCGCGTCCAGGCCAATTGCAATTTTTCCGCCATATTGTTTCAGCATTTTTTTGACAAACGGGGGGTTAGAAACAGCTGAGCTTCCGAGGATCACCCGATCGACTCCTGCCGATAAGTATTCATAGACATCACTTTCGGAACGGATCCCGCCGCCGATTTCCACCTTCAGCTCCAGCTTTTGCGCAATTTCGATCACGTGGCGGTGATTTACTCTTTTTCCTTCTTTGGCACCATCAAGATCAACAAGATGGATCCATTCGGCACCCTCACGCGCAAATAACGCGGCCATGTCGTAAGGTGAATCGCCGTATATCGTTTCCTGATTATAATCTCCTTGAACAAGACGGACACATTTGCCGTTTCTCATATCAATTGCCGGATATAATGTAAAAGCACTCATTTTTTCACCTTCTGTTCTGCTGCCATTTTCGTGAATTGGGTTAAGATAGACATTCCGACCGTGCTGCTTTTTTCCGGATGAAATTGGGCGCCGAAGACATTTCCTTTTCCGACGACAGCAGGCACTCGCACACCATAATCAGCGCTTGCCAGAAGCGCATCCTCCTCCATCCCGTCAATGTAATACGAATGCACAAAATAAGCGTAGCCTTCTTCTGTTTCAGCCAGCAGCGGAGATTCGTTATGAAAGGAAAGGCGATTCCAGCCCATATGCGGAACCTTCAGCTTGTTTCCTTCCTCATCTTCTGCTTTCAGCCTGACTGCTTTTCCTTTTAACAGCCCAAGGCCTGACGCGGTGCCGTTTTCTTCGCTTTCATCAAATAAAAGCTGCATGCCGAGGCAGATCCCGAGCAGCAATCGCCCCTCTGAGACCATATCGTGAATCAATTGATCAAGCTTCGCGTTGCGCAAATTGTCCATCGCGTCTCCAAATGAACCCACGCCCGGCAAAATAAAGGCATCAGCTTCTTTCAGCTCCTCCGGCTTTTCAGAAACAAAGTACGGGACGCCGACGCGCTCAAGCGCCTTGGAGACACTGTATAAATTGCCCATTCCGTAATCTATTACGCCGATCATTTACAGCATCCCTTTCGTTGATGGGATCCCTTTAACACGCGGATCAATCATTGTCGCTTCATCAATCGCACGTCCAAGCGCTTTAAAAACAGCTTCAATCATGTGATGGGTGTTTGTGCCGTAATGAACGATGACGTGCAGGTTCATCCGCGCTTCAAGCGCCAGCTTCCACAAAAATTCATGTACAAGCTCCGTATCGAATGTTCCGACTTTAGACGCAGGGAAGTCCGCGCGCATTTCCAAGTGCGGCCGGTTGCTTAAATCGATGACAACTTGAGCAAGCACCTCATCCATCGGCACAAACGCCGATCCGTAGCGTTTGATTCCTTTTTTATCGCCCAAGGCTTCGAGCAGCGCCTGCCCTAAACAGATGCCGATATCTTCAGTCGTGTGGTGATCATCTATATCAACATCGCCTTTGGCGTTAATGGAGAGATCGAATTGTCCGTGTTTCGTGAATAAATCCAGCATGTGCGTCATAAACGGCACGTCTGTTTTGATATCAGCTTTTCCCTCGCCGTCTATTGCGAATGCCAGTTCAATATCTGTTTCGTTTGTTTTTCTGGCGCGTTCCGCTTTTCTCATTTTGAATTCCTCCGTTCTCTCGCTTCAATTGATCTGGCATGGGCGTCTAACCCTTCAAGTCTGGCAAAAGCCGCGATGCTTTCGGCATGTTCTTCAAAGGCTGTTTGACTGTAAGAAATAATACTCGATTTCTTTTGGAAATCCGTTACGTTTAATGGACTTGAAAATCTGGCTGTTCCGTTTGTCGGAAGCACATGGTTCGGTCCGGCAAAATAATCTCCGACAGGCTCAGGGCTGTATCTGCCTAAGAAGATCGCACCCGCATGTTTGATGCTGCCAAGCAAAGCTTCGGGAGACTGTGTGATAATTTCTAAATGCTCCGGTGCGAGCGTATTGACAGTATCAATCGCTTCATCCATTGTTTCCGCCACATAGATACAACCGTAATCGTTCACTGAAGCTTCCGCTATTTCTCTTCGCGGCAAGGTTTTCAGCTGCTCGTTCACCTCTGCTGAAACCGCCTCGGCCAGCGCCACGGAATCTGTGACACACACACATGAGCTGAGTTTATCGTGTTCCGCCTGTGACAGAAGATCGGCTGCAATTTCGCTCGGAATCGCAGTTTCATCAGCCAGCACGACGATTTCACTCGGTCCGGCAATCATGTCAATATCGACATCACCGAACACCTCTCGTTTGGCAAGCGCGACATAAATATTTCCCGGACCTGTGATTTTATCCACCGGCTCAATGGTCTCTGTTCCGTACGCCAGCGCCGCAATCGCCTGAGCGCCGCCCATTTTGTAAATGTCTTTTATCCCTAGCTCGGCAGCAGCGACTAAAACCCCTGGAGACAGCCGCCCGTCTTTCCCCGGGGGCGTCACAAGAACGATTCTTTCCACACCGGCTGTCAGCGCCGGGATGACATTCATCAAAACAGATGAAGGATATGCGGCAGTCCCCCCCGGCACATATACGCCCGCGGAATCTAACGCCGTCACTTTCTGTCCCAGCATTGTGCCATCCTTTCTGTGATAAAACCAGGAGGATTGCAGCTGTCTTTCGTGATATTCCTTTATATTTTCAATTGCCTGCTTCATCACCTGAAGCAGCTGTGAATCCAGCGAGGTGTATGCTTCCTCAATTTCTTCTTTTGTGACCAGCGGGCTGTCTATTTCGATGCCGTCAAATCTCGCCGTGTAGCTGCGGACCGCCTGATCACCGTTTGCTTTGACATCTTCAATAATGGATCGGACCGCTTTTCTTTGCTCTTCGGTTCCAGCATCTATGGACCGTTTGAGAGAAAGCCGTTCTGCGCCGCTGATGGTTTTGATCTTCATTTTGCCGTTACTCCTTCCACAACAAGAGATAAGCGGGATGCCATTTCGTCTATCACATCGTCTTTCATGCGATAGCTTACCGGGTTTACGATAAAGCGGGAAGTAATGTCACAAATGTGCTCCGTTTCAACAAGCCCGTTTTCTTTCAGCGTCTGCCCTGTTGAAACGATATCCACAATCCGGTCTGCGAGCCCAATGAGCGGGGCCAGCTCAATTGAACCGTTGAGCTTGATGATCTCGACTTGTTCTCCCTGCTCTCTAAAATAGCTGGAAGCCACATTCGGATACTTTGTCGCGATTCTCGGGGCTACGCCGCTCCAGTCTGTATTCGGAAGTCCGGCGACCGCTAAGTGGCACTTGCTGATCTTCAAATCCAGCACCTCATACACATCGCGTTCCTCCTCCAGCATGACATCCTTGCCCGCAATTCCGACATCGGCCACGCCATGCTCCACATATGTGGTCACGTCCATCGGCTTAGCTAATATAAAACGGAGATTTTCCTCCGGCACATCGATGATCAGTTTTCTTGAATCTTCAAACTCCTCAGGGAGCTTATAGCCCGCCTGCCGAAGCAGCCCTGCCGCTTCTTCAAATATCCGGCCCTTCGGCATCGCCATTGTGAGTAACTTACCCATTTTGCTCTTCCTTTCTGGCACCGATAAAATAGGTGACGTTTGCAAAAGATTTTGTCATCTGATCGATATTTTCGATTCCCGATAAATCTTGAAGAACCACTTTGTTCCCTTTCATACGTTCTTCATTCGCATAAGCGATGGCTTGTGCCCGCTGCTCTTTGCTGAAAATAACAGCGTCTATTTCACAAGCTTCGTCTTTCATATGGAGCGCTTCAATCAGCCGGTCGACCCGAAGCCCGAAGCCTGTCGCCGGCGCGGGTGAATCAAAATAGCCGAAGAGCTTGTTATAACGGCCCCCGCTTCCAATGACAAAGCCGACATTTTCGGCGTACACTTCAAATAAAATCCCCGTGTAATAGCTCATGTGGCTGACCATATTCAGATCCAGACGGACATTTTCCGTACATCCATAATCCTCAAGAATGTCCCACAGCGCCTTCAGCTCATCAACAACGCTTTTTCCTTGCGCAGAATCGACGATTTCCTCAGCACGTCCGCATACTTCTATGCCGCCCCGCAACTCAAGAAGCTCAAGCAGCCTGCTTTTATCAATGGAGGAAAGCGGGAGAGACTTGACATGTTCTCTGTAGCCGACGTAGTTCTTCTCGTACAAAAACCTCCGCAGCACATCGGCACGTTCAACGTTTCCGAGCACCTCAACAAACAAAGCATCCGCAATGCCGGCATGGCCGATGGCAATTTTAAAGGAAGCCAGCCCCGCGCTCTTTAAGGCGCCGACGACTAAGGCAATGACCTCCGCATCCGCGCTTGTCGTGCCGTCACCGATTAATTCCACTCCGACCTGCTCGAATTCGGCGGGACGTCCGCCTTCGCGTTCCTGAGCCCTGAAGACATTTGCCGCATAGCCGACTCTGAGCGGATGATCGTGTTTCAGAAGCTTGGATGCCGCCACCCTTGCAATTGGACCTGTCATATCCGGGCGAAGCACCAATGTTTTGCCGTCCTGATCAAGAAGCTTGAACAGCTGCTGCTCTTCAATCGCTGACTGCACGCCAACGGTATCGTAAAACTCCAGTGTCGGTGTTTCCATAAATCGGTATCCCCATTTATCGATCAAATCGGTTAACGATTGTCTCACCTTTTTTTTCGTTTCGTATAAACCGGGCAGTGTATCTCTCATGCCGTGCGGTTTTTCAAACATAAACATCAACCCGTGCACCTCCGTTGCCATCGTTTGAAGGAAAATTCCGAATCCTTTAGTTCGCTAATATGATAATATGTTAGCAGATGAAAGATTGAAAATCAATGCTTAACTTTAGTCAGGATATGTTATCTCAGTTGTCCTCCTCCTAATTATGAAAAAATCATGAACAAATCATTAAAGATGCGTCATATCTCAAATTCTTATGATTGGCATGCTATAATACAAATCAAATAGAGAACAAGGAGATAAAGATGAAAACACTGCGAACTCTATGTGTCCTGATTATTCTTTCAGGCGTCGTTTTTTTCGGACTTAAAATATATGCAAAAGATATAGATATCCCTTTTTTCAATAGCAATAAAAGAGAGGCTGAAAAAGAATCAACAGCCGCAAACAGCACAAACGAGCTGAAAGGAAGCGCGGAACCGCTGGATGTCGTCCTTTACAATCAGATGGACGCACCTCGGCTCTATAACGGCTGTGAAGTAACAAGTCTTGCGATGGTGCTGAATTACGCGGGATACAACGTGACAAAAAACACACTGGCAAACCAGATTGCCACAGTGCCTTTGACATACAGCAGCGGATTAAAAGGGGATCCGAATGATGGATTTGTCGGGGATATGGCGAATGGCCCGGGTCTCGGTGTCTATCACGGACCGATCTATCAATTGGCGAAAACCTATGCCGGAGACAAAGTGTCTGACCTGACTGGAAAACACATTTCTTCTGTTTATGAACAGCTTGAGAAAGGCAATCCTGTTTGGGTCATTACAACTGCCAACTTTACGCCAGTTGACAACATGCAGACGTGGAAAACGCCAAACGGAACGATCGATATCACGTACAGTGTACACAGTGTCGCCGTTACGGGATATGATGAAAAATACGTGTATCTCAATGATCCTTATGGCTATAAAAACAGAAAAACCGAAAGAACCAGTTTCGAAAAAGCGTGGGAACAAATGGGCAACCAGGCCATCGTTATTCAATAGTAAACAGCTGGTAACCTCCCGCCTTCCCAGTGCCTATGTTCTATCTTGAGCAAATACGACAATATTCATGGTTTTTGTATCATTCGGTAATATCGATTCATTTTCCATTTATCATCCAAAATTATCTTTACTTTCAGGCTGTCTGTTTTTATGATTAAAGCAGATTCAGCCTTGCCCCGATCTATGTGAGAGAAGCCGGAGCAAGACGCTGAGGCTTCTCTTACAAAAATCATAGATATCCGGGGAGGATTTTATCTTTGAAAAAAATCGTGTCTATCCTATTTATGTTCAGTTTGGTTATAGGTTTCAGCCAGTTTCAAACATCAACTGCTTTCGCAGCTGACAAAGTGGTTCACGAAACAATTATCGTACCAAAAAATACAACATATGACGGGAAGGGACAGCGGTTTGTAGCGGGGAAAGAATTAGGTGACGGAAGCCAGTCCGAAAACCAAAAACCTGTTTTTCGTGTAGAGGATGGTGCAACTCTGAAAAACGTGGTGCTCGGCGCACCTGCTGCTGATGGCGTGCACACTTATGGAAACGTTAACATTCAGAATGTGAAGTGGGAAGATGTTGGGGAGGATGCGTTAACGGTAAAGAAGGAAGGAAAAGTGACCATCGATGGCGGCTCTGCCCAAAAAGCGTCTGATAAAATTTTTCAGATCAATAAAGCCAGCACCTTCACAGTAAAAAATTTCACGGCCGACAATGGCGGAAAGTTCATTAGACAGCTTGGCGGTTCAACCTTCCACGTTGATGTGATTATCGACAAGTGCACCATCACGAACATGAAAGAAGCGATATTCCGGACCGACAGCAAAACAAGCACGGTCAGAATGACAAATACACGCTACTCCAATGTCGGCCAGAAATGGATTGGCGTTCAGCATATTTATGAAAATAACAATGCTCCATTTTAATAAAAAAAAGTCCGCTGATGTTTATTCAGCGGGCCTTTTCAATCTTTCTTTCATTTCTTCCTTCGTATAGATGATCCGCATCGGGTTTCCGCCTACAAACGCGCCGGCAGGCACATCTTTATGGACAAGCGTTCCGGCGGACACAACTGCGCCATCGCCTATTTCCACCCCGGGCAAAATGGTCGTGTTGGCACCGATCATCACTTCGTCTCCGATAAAGACTTTGCCAATCCGGTATTCTTGAATCAAATACTCATGGGCCAAAATGGTCGTATTGTATCCGATGATTGAATTTGTTCCGACTGTGATCTTTTCCGGAAACATAATATCCGGCATCACCATCAAGGCAAACGATGTTTGCTTCCCAATCTCCATCCGCAGAAACGTACGGTACAGCCAGTTTTTCATCCCTATAAACGGTGTATATCTCGCTATTTGAATGACAATGAAATTTTTGACAACCTTTAAAAAAGGGACCGTTTGATAGACATGCCATAGTGAGTTAGCTCCTGAGACCGGATGACGATCTGTTTTTCTCACAGATTACTTCACTCCAACGATTTGTAATAGATCACTCATTTTCTCAAGCATATAATCAGGCTCATGTTTCACCAACATTTCCGGCCCTTTAATCGTCCATGCGACTCCGGCCGTTTTTGTTCCGGCGTTTTTTCCTGCCAACACATCGTGGTAATTATCTCCTACCATAATGGCTTCCGCAGGCTCGCTTCCAAGCTGTTTCAGCGCTAACAGAACTGGCTCGGGATCAGGCTTTGCCATCGACACATCATCGAGGGTGACGACCGTTTCAAAGAACTCGCCGATTCCCGTCAGCTTGAGGCCCATATTGACAGTATCTCTTAATTTCGTTGTTACAATCCCTAATCTAAACCCGGCTTTTTTCAATGCATCCAAGGTTTCATACACGGTTTCATATTCAGTCACAAGTGAATCATGCATGTCGTGATTGTACGCTCTGTACACGGCGATCATATCATCGCATTTATCAGCGTCCATCGAAGAGAATGTGTCAAAAAGAGACGGCCCGATAAACGCGAGCACATCTTCTCTTTTATACTTGCTCGGGTAATAATGCTCCAGTGTATGTAAAAAGGACGCGATAATTAATTCATTCGTATTAATTAGAGTTCCGTCTAAATCAAATAGAATCGTCGTTACTTGTTTGTCACTCATATTGCTTCCTTTCCAACCGCTGAGGGTTTCCATTTTTTCCATGTGCGCGCAATGACAATTGTCAGCAGCACTGCTGTGGTGACACGTATCAGAAGAAGAGGCCAGACCGGTATGCCGAGCGGAATAAAGACGAGCGTATCTTCCACGACCGCGTGGCAGGCGACGAGAAAAATAAATGCCAATGTCATATCCCGTCTGCTCACGCCGTCATCCTCGACTGCTTTGATCATGACACCCGCTCCGTAGGCCAGACCGATCGTCAGTCCCGCCACCATCGTCATGGACGTATTTTTATTCATGCCAAGCAGCTGCGTAAACGGAGACAGCCACCTCGAAAACCGATGCAGCCAGCCTAAATCTCTTAAAAACTGAATGATGATCATCAGCGGGATCACAATGGCCGCCAACTGCAAAACACCAAGTCCGGCTTTCATTAAAGCCTCGGCCAACATTGCCAGCCAGCCGTCAGGCGCCGTGCTCTTCGCGGCGATAAAACCGTACTGCGCCGTTTCCTGTCCGCCATGCCAAATGAGATTGATGACAATTGCTGACACAGCGGCCAAACCGATGCGCACCGCCAAAATGACGCCAATTCTGATGCCCACCTTTGCGGCGACTGTCGATTCGATAATCAAGTTATGACAGAATGAAAGCATCACAGCTAAAATAAAGACTTCCTTCACAGATAAATCCAATGTTAAAATCCCGGCAATTCCAGCATACAGATTCAGTATATTCCCCAGCACAAGCGGAATGGCCGCTTCACCAGAAAGCCCGAACAGGCCCATAACCGGTGTGATCAGCCGTACCAACCAATCCATGACAGGCGTATGCTGAAGTAATGTAACCAGTAGTGTTACCGGGAAAATGACTTTACCGAGTGTCCATGTTGTTTGAAGACCTGCCGCTAGACCGGCCAGAAAGATCTTCTTCATCCCTCATCCCCCTTTGTTGGCGTCTACTCCGCGTACCGCTCCTTCGAGTATCCTTTGACCCGTCTGAAAATGATGGCTGCCACAGCCAAAACAATCAATAAGATTGAAATCACCTGAGCGATGCGAAGTGCATCAGTCAGCATTAAGCTGTCCGTCCGCATTCCTTCAATAAAGTATCTTCCGATTGAATACCAGATGATATAAATCAAGAACATCTCGCCTCTCCGCAAGTTGGCTTTGCGCAGGAACAGCAAAACAATGACGCCGACAAAGCTCCATAGTGATTCATATAAAAAAGTAGGGTGATAATATTGTCCGTTGATGTACATTTGATTGATGATAAAGTCAGGCAGATGCAGGCTTTCCAAAAAGGCTCTGCTGACTGCCTCGCCGTGTGCTTCCTGATTCATGAAGTTTCCCCAGCGGCCGATCGCCTGTCCGAGTAAAATGCTTGGCGCGGCAATATCCGCAAGCTTCCAGAACGAAAGGTTTTTTACTCTTGAAAACACATAACCTGTTAAAATGGCCCCGATTAACCCGCCGTGAATGGCAATGCCGCCCTTCCAAATCTTAATGATTTCTCCCGGATGCGCCGCATAATAATCCCATTCAAATGCAACGTAATAAATTCGGGCGCAAATAATCGCAATCGGAATGGCAAACAGGACAAGATCGATAAACGTATCTTTCTGCAGCCCCAGTCTCTCACTTTCCCTCATCGCAATCCAAAGTCCAAGCAAAGCACCGAGACCGATAATGATTCCGTACCAATGGACGGCTAACGGTCCCAGCTGAAAAGCTATCGGATTGAGTGGTTCTATCGCTTCATTCATTTAACGCCAACTCCTATTCGTCTTGTTCACCGTCTTCAATGACGTCCGCCAGCTTAGTGGTAAATTGCTCGGCGGCATTCAGACCCATCCGTTTCAATCTGAAGTTCATTGCTGCCACTTCAATAATGACTGCGAGATTTCGGCCCGGACGGACGGGAATCGTCAGTTTTGTCACTTCCGTATCAATGATTTTCATGGTTTCTTCCTCAAGTCCGAGACGGTCGTATTGCTTGCCCTGCTCCCAGAGTTCAAGATTCATGACAATCGTGATTCGTTTATTGCTTCTGACAGCGCCGGCACCAAACAGCGTCATCACGTTGATAATGCCGAGCCCCCTGATTTCCAGAAGATGCTCAATTAATTCCGGAGCGTTTCCGACAAGTGTATCCTGATCCTCCTGCCGAATTTCAACGCAATCATCGGCAACGAGGCGATGTCCCCTTTTCACAAGCTCCAGCGCGGTTTCACTTTTCCCGACACCGCTTTTTCCTGTGATCAGCACGCCGACACCGTATATATCAACAAGAACGCCATGAATCGCCGTGGTAGGCGCCAGCCGGCTCTCTAGAAAGTTGGTTAAACGGCTTGACAGCCTAGTCGTTTTCAGAGGCGATCTGAGGACAGGCACACCGTTTTTCTCGGAAGCGTCAATCAGCTCCTGCGGGATAGGCATATCTCTAGAAAGAATAATAGCTGGTGTTACATCCGTGCACAGAGATTCCATTCGCTGCTTTTTATCCTCTTCCGGCAGCTGCTCAAAGAAAGAAAGCTCTGTTTTTCCGAGAAGCTGCACGCGTTCTCTCGGGTAATATGTAAAATATCCGGCAATTTCAATGCCTGGTCTTGATAAGTCACTCATGGTAATCGGGCGGTTAACCCCTTCTTCTCCGCTGATTAGTTCCAAATTGAACTGTTCCATTACGTCTTTTGTGCGAACTTTTGCCACGATCTGTTCCTCCTGTTCCGGGCTGCCCCGAGCTTGCTCACAATACTTTCATTTTATCACTTTCGGGCTTGAACCCAAAACAGATTTTATAAAAGACAGGAAAACACCTCAGCTGGTCTAGATCACTAGTCTGAAAAGGAGTAAAATAAGTGTATTCATATTCCAGAAAGGCGGATGACCTATGGCAGAAAGTCTTCTTATCAGAGACGTCGCGATCGTGACAGAAAATGAAGGAATCAAAAAAGGCTATGTCGGAATCAATGACGGAAAGATCAGCACAGTCACAACAGAACGGCCTAAAGAGTCTTTTTCAAAAGAGATTCAAGCACCGGCAGATTCCGTTTTGCTTCCCGGCATGATTGACATTCATATTCACGGCGGCTATGGCGCAGATACGATGGATGCAAACTTATCCGCCCTCGACACCATGTCGTCAAGACTGCCCGAAGAAGGAACGACGAGCTTTTTAGCAACAACGATTACTCAGGAACATGGGCACATTTCTCAAGCTTTGGTGAATGCTAGAGATTGGAAAGCAGCTGAGGAATCCTCTTTATTAGGTGCGGAACTGCTCGGCATTCATTTAGAGGGACCCTTTGTTTCACCTAAAAGAGCCGGAGCGCAGCCAAAGGAATGGATCAGGCCTACGGATTTTGCCCTTTTCAAAAAGTGGCAGCAGGAGGCGGGCGGACTGATCAAAATTGTCACACTTGCGCCTGAAGAGGATCGGCATTTTGAACTGATCCGCTATTTGAAAGACGAATCGATTATCGCTTCAATGGGGCACACAGATGCCGACTCCGCATTACTGTCGGAGGCTGCGAAAGCAGGCGCGAGCCATATGACTCATCTTTACAACGCGATGAGTCCGTTTCATCACCGAGAGCCCGGAGTGATCGGAACGGCGCTTGCCCATGATGGATTTGTGACAGAGCTTATTGCCGACGGCATCCACTCCCATCCTTTAGCGGCAAAGCTGGCTTTTTTGGCAAAAGGCAGCAGCAAGCTCATTTTAATTACTGATTCAATGAGGGCGAAAGGCCTGAAAGACGGTGTATACGAGTTCGGCGGCCAAAGTGTGACGGTAAGAGGAAAAACAGCTCTTCTTTCAGATGGAACACTTGCCGGTTCAATCCTCAAAATGAACGAAGGCGCACGGCATATGCGTGAGTTTACAAATTGTTCTTGGACGGATATAGCTAATATAACTTCTGCAAACGCGGCCAAACAGCTGGGCATCTTTGACCGTAAAGGCAGTGTGACAGAGGGAAAAGATGCGGATCTTGTGGTTGTCAGCAGCGATTGCGAGGTCATTCTCACCATCTGCCGCGGAAACATTGCATTTATATCCAAGGAGGCTGACCAGATATGAAACTAATGGAATGTCAAACATATGAAGAGCTAAGCCAAAAAGCAGCCAAAATAACGGCAGACACGATCACGGAAAAACCTGGCGCCGTTCTCGGTTTAGCGACAGGCGGCACACCCGAAGGCACGTATCGCGAGCTGATCCGCCTGCACCAAACTGAGAACCTCTCATTTCAAAACGTCACTACGGTTAATTTGGATGAATACGCCGGACTTTCAAGTGATGACCCGAACAGCTATCACTTCTATATGAATCATCGTTTTTTTCAGCATATTGACAGTCAGCCAAGCCGGCATTTTATTCCCGATGGAAATGCAGACGATCTGGAAGCCGAATGCGGGCGGTACGAACAATTAATTGAATCTCTCGGCGGCACTGACATTCAGCTTCTCGGCATCGGCCGGAACGGACATATCGGCTTTAACGAACCGGGAACGCCTTTCAAGTCGCGAACACACATTGTGACATTAAATGAACAAACCCGTCAGGCGAATGCCAGATATTTTTCTTCAATAGACAGTGTCCCGAAAAAAGCGCTCACAATGGGCATACAGACGATTCTCTCAAGCAAACGCATTCTGCTGCTTATTTCCGGCGAAAGCAAGGCAGCAGCTGTGAAAAAGCTGTTAGAAGGAGACATAAGCGAAGATTTCCCCGCGTCTGCTTTGCACCTGCATTCCGATGTTACGGTTTTAATAGATCGTGAAGCAGCGGCATTAAGGCCTTGAAAGGAACATGCTGACTTATGAATATCGATAAACAATCGCCCATTCCGATTTATTATCAAATTATGGAGCAATTAAAAGCCCAAATGAAGAGCGGAGAGCTACAGCCGGATATGCCTCTTCCCTCCGAGCGTGAATATGCCGAACAATTCGGAATCAGCCGGATGACGGTTCGACAGGCGCTTTCTAATTTAGTCAATGAAGGCTTTCTCTATCGCCTCAAAGGCCGGGGCACCTTTGTCAGCAAGCCAAAAATGGAACAAGCACTACAAGGGCTGACAAGCTTTACCGAGGATATGAAAAGCCGCGGGATGACACCCGGCAGCAGGCTCCTTCATTATCAGCTTATTGATTCAACGGAGGAGCTCGCCGCTATATTAGGCTGCCCGCATCCCTCCCTTATCCATAAAATCACTCGGGTGCGGCTGGCAAATGATATTCCGATGGCGATTGAATCCTCGCATATTCCGTTTGAGCTTGCGGGTGAGTTAAACGAATCGGATTTTCAGTCGTCAATTTACGAGCATATTGAAAAGTACAACCGCATACCGATTTCCCGCGCAAAACAGGAGCTTGAACCAAGCGCTGCAACATCGGATGAAGCAAGCATTCTCGGCATTCAAAAGGGGGCGCCTGTCCTCTTAATCAAACGAACAACGTATTTACAGAACGGAACTGCTTTTGAACATGCAAAATCTGTATACAGGGGCGACCGTTATACATTTGTCCATTACATGGATCGGCTTTCATAAAAAAATCTCCAACCCTTTTTAAGGATTGGAGACATGGCGTAAATCAAACTGGTCTGGCGCGGGACGATAGGTCTCTTTCTTCGTCTTGAACTTCCAGATCGGTGATTTCGTTTTGCCGTTAAAACTGTCTTCCACAATGGTGTACCAATAATAAACAGAGTGCGGCTCAAGATGATCCCAGCGGAACTCAGCAGTATCCCCGCTCTTCACTTGCTCCCGTTTTCCAAGCTCTTCATTGGTATATACATTACATTCAAAATAATCGGTTTCCACCTTTTTGATCCTCGGCTTCAAATCAAGCGAAAGAGAAAACTCATCCTTGTTTCCGTAGGTATCCGTATCATAGTAGTTCTTATCATGTAAATACGGAGAGTACGTCGACACATGCACCATATCATTCGCCTGGTCAAATTGCAGCAAACGTAAATATCCTTGTCCGCCTTCCGGTCCGCCCTGATAATCGGCCAGCATTTGATGCACGAGGCGATCCGTCTTTCCATCACCATCATCATCAAGCTCATCAGTTTTTCTCATCGCACTATGATAATGCCCGCTCAACACCATCACGACATTCGGATTCGGCTTAACCACTTTTTTGAATATTTTCTCTCCGATCGGGCTTCTGTTTCCGCTGACCAGCAAATACTCATGAAAAGCTAAAACAGCCATCCGGTCAGGGTGCTTCTTCAGTACCTGATTCATCCACGCGATGTCTTCATCGGTAATGCCCCACCCCATGTACAGCATGATATAATCATTGCCGTTGCTCGAAATCAAGTCATAATGTCCGCGGTTATTTTTATAGGAACCGCCATAATGCAATTTCTTATCAAAACGGTGGCTGCCAAAGTATTTGCCAAACGCCCTGTAGGAGCCGTCCTTATGCCCGACATCGTGGTTGCCAGCGAGCACGCCGTATGGAATTCCGTTCTTATCCAGAACAGACATTGACCGATCAGCGTTTTTCCACTGTCTGATATCGGCAGAATCATCTACAATATCACCCGTGTGAAACACATATTTGACATTGAGCCGCTTTTGATTATTTTTGATCCATGCGGTCTGTTTATCAAAAATATGCGGATAGCTTTCGGCGTAATACTGTGTATCAGACATCCAGACAAATGTATACATATCCTTCGCTGGAGGAATTTCATCCTGGACAATCACATTCATCTTCGACTGCCGTACAAAATCTGAGACGATCACAGACGCCTTCAGCGTAAACGGTTTGTCATCCTTGGCAACGCAGCTGTCAACCGTCTGCCACTCGTTTGTCCGATAATTCCAAGCATACATCGTCACCTTTCTCCCCGATAAAGAACTCCCCTGCCAGACCGCTTCCGCCAAGTCATTCTCATCAACTGACGGATCAATCGTCACTTCAAAGCGATGATAAGGGAAAAGCTCCTTCTTTTCTGTCGATACTGTTTTTCCGTCAGCGGCTGATACCCGCTCCAATTCTTGATTCGTAAACGGAGTCTCACTTTCCGGCACAAAGCTTTTCGGCGGTTCAGTCAGTGACGCGTGCTTGAATATTTTCACATTGTTTCGCGCTGTATATTGAAATCCTCTATAAAAAGCGACATTCATGGCGTCATTCGTCGGGTCCTTCACCCGTACAGAAAGCTTTGCCCTATGTGTATCGGCTTCGCTGTCTATGACCTCCGGCTGATCCGGATGCTCCCGTTCTGTTTTAAACGTCCGCTCTATGACCGTTTTATTGCCCGCGAGGTCCGTTGCTGTCACTTTTAGAGAATGTTTTCCCGGCGATAGTTCAGAAGATGACGTATGGTATGGGAGTGTAATGCTTTCACCATCTAAAGACGCCTCCGCTTCCTCAATTTTGCTCCATTTATCATACATATCCGCCTGCAAGATAAGATTTCCTTTATACGTTTGTCCCTCGGTGACATTCGGCTCAATGTGAGGCCCTGAATTATCCACCCGTACAACCAAGCTTAAATTTTCCTTGCCGTCGCTTGCTTGAATATGGTGAGCACCTTCAGAAAGTTTTGATGTATCCCACTCCAGCAGCTGTGACGTAAACAGGCCGTCAGGCAGATTGAATTGAAATTGCCAGCTTTTTTTCGAGCGCTGATTATCCCCAATAAAGAGTTCCTTCTCAGGAGAAACCCTCGGATCCCTGATAACCGTCCCATCCGATAACACCAATCGGGCGTTTTTGACTAAGAAATCATCACGGTTTTCAGCCGTATCAAATGGAGACACCTTCGAACCTGAACGTATGGTAATACGCTGCAGCTGCTTTCCTTTCCGAAGCAGCGTTTCTGGCAATGGAACAGAATAGGTGCGGTATTTATTTGTCGTATCATCAAACACCTTTAGCACTTTGCCTTCCATTGTGACTGCGTTTTTAAAGTAGAGATTTGTTTTTCTCGTATCGAACGCAAAATACACTTCTTTTTCCATAGCAGGCTCTGGCACTTGTTTTTTTCCGTCAATCCATAGCTTAATGCTGCCAGTGTGCCCGTCTGTTGTCGCTTTGAGGAACTGGGTTCCCGACAGCGTGTCTCTGTTTTCAATGTTCATACGCAAACCGTGCGATTTGCTTGTTTGTTTAATATCAATCATTTTGACCGGCGTTTTCGCTTCATTGCTCCCGTCCCCAGCCGCCACGTAATACTCAAGCTGATCCTTCCCGATCAGTTCAGGCGAATACACAATATAATGGTAGAGATTGTCGTTGCGGTCTTTTTCAGCGAGAATGCGCTTAAACGGTTTATTTTCATCTGTCCGATAGTAAAAGGCCGCGGTTTTCACAAGATTGCGGTCCCGAATGTCAGCCCGCAGCTCAATGCTTTCAGCAGGACGGACAGGCTTACGGTCAGTCAAATCCTCAATAACCGGCTTTTCTTTATCAAGCTTGATTTTTCGTTTCTGCTCAGGCACCTGCGCCTGTAATACGGTTCCCGGAGACGGATTCTTTTCTCCGATTGAAATATTGAGAAGTTCTGCGGTTCCGTCAAGCGGATATTTGTAAAGCACAGACGAGAGCCGGCGAAGCGCATGTTTCCGATAATGCGCAACCGAGATATCTTTTCCTGTATTCGTTGATATCACAACTGCCCGCGGCCTGGTATTAGCCATGCCCTCTGTCTCTTCTATCACCGCCAGATTTTTCCCTTCCGTTAATTGTGTCTGGTAATATCGATTGAAATCTCCCGCCGTCAATTCTGGATGACCGGCAGGCTTCAGCCAAACCACAAACGTTTCGCCGGATGGAATCGTGATCTTTTCTTCAGGTCTCCAAATCAGATCCGAATCAGGCCCTTCTTTCGGATAGCGGTAACGAATGTGATAGTCTTTAAAATCAATCGTTCTGTCAGTCGTATTGTAAATCTCAATAAATTCATAACCATCTGCACGTCCCGTATTCTTCGTATCAACCGCCAGCTCTGTGATCAGAAGCTCCGGAATATGGGCAAGATCCGCTTGATAGCCTTCAAGCTTCAGTTTTTTTGTCCCCGACTCGGCCCGCTGCTTCCCATTCGAAATCACAATGTAATACTCAAGCTCGCTGTTCCAAATCAATCGTTTTGGAATTTGCGCCAAAAACTTGTGAATCGCTCCGGGTGTCGGGTCCATCGGCACCATTTTGTAGCCCAGCTCATTACTTTGTTTATAAAAAAGAAAGGCAGAAAATGCTTGATACTCATTGTCACGCACTTGAGCCTCAATCATCAGATTGCTTTTCATTTCAGCTTTCACATCAATTTGAGGAGGATTTTCAAGCAAGGGTATGTAATGAGGCGTTTGGAATGGTTCCTGTTTTGCAACAGGGAAAACTTTCGGTTCATGATGGCCGCCAGACAAAACTGAAAGAAAAGACAAAAATAAAGAAGCGATAACTGTGTATTTCCTCATCAAAGCACCTCCCTTTTCATGTATTTTGCGTCTGAACAGGGAAGCTTATGAGTTCATTTTTGTGCAAAAGAACAAAAAAGCGTCTGTCTCTTGAAAATCCCACTATTAACCAGTAAAATAGGAATAGTTAACCAGTTAACAATTAAATCAGAGAGGCAGATTGATGAACAACAGCATACATGATGAATTATTTCAAGCAATACAACAATTCGCATTTAAAAGGGATAAACGCGTCTTGCAAAAGGTGCAAATACCGTCCAGCGATATGTCCTCAGAACATCTTAGTCACCTCAAAAAAGACTGGACATTGACCCAGCTTCATATTGTTTCCTGCATACACACCAGTCAAAATGTGAATAACAGCTTTCTGGCATCCCGCTTACATATCTCAAAAGCAGCTGTTTCAAAAGCAGTTCAAGCTTTGTTGAAACACAATATCGTCACCGTGAAAAAAAAGCCCGGCAATAAAAAAGAAACTTTTTATACGTTAACTGAAAGCGGCAGAGAACTGGCGGCATTCCATGAACAGCTTCATGAAAAAGCTAAGGAGCAGTACAAGCGGCTCTTCAATGAATTTTCGATTGATGATTTAAAAACAGTGACTGCATTTTTCAACTTATGGGTAAAACATATGTAAAAAAGCCTCGCCCGCATGGGAGAGACCTTTGAATCTTATTAAACTCTGTCAAACGTAATATGAAGTGAAACGGGTCCGCGTGTATACAAACCGGACTCAGCATAACGAAAACCTTCCTCTAATCGGATATTCCGCATGTTATCCAGTACAATATTGGCTACAATCTCGATTTCGGTTTTGGCAAAAGCTGCTCCTACACAGTTATGGATGCCGGATCCGAAAGCGAGATGCCGGGCGGCGCCGCTAAAAGCGCTCTTGATACCGAGGTCTTCCCGATGAATATTAAATACGTCAGGATGTTCAAACGCTTCAGGGTCCCGGTTAGCTGCTCCGATCATACAAAAAACAATCGTATCTTTTTTGATTTCTATACCGCCGACCGCCGTATCTTGGGACAGCTGCCGCGGAATCAGCTGAACCGGCGGTTTATAACGCAACGTCTCCGCAATGGCTCTTGACACTAACGAACGGTCAGCCAAAACATCATTCATCTGCTCAGGATTGTTGAGCAAATGATAGATCATTAGCGCCAGCGTCTTATCCGCCGGTTCCGTTGCCGCTAACAGCACATTGAGAATCAGGGCCAGTATATCCTTGTCCGACATCGCCATGCCTTCATATTCAGAAGTACATAGGATAGAAATTAAATCTGATCCCGGATTGAGGCGGCGTTCTTCGATGACAGGCATCAAGTATTGGGAAAGCTGTTCGCTGCACCATAAAGAATGCGCTCGCGCTTCAGGAGTCTGAGAGATACTCGTAATAAAATCGGCAACTCCGCTGTGCCACTCGGCGATTTTTTCATGATCTCTTTTATCCAGCCCGAGCATGTCCATCGTGACACACACGGCAAACGTCTTTCCAAAATCATTGACGAGATCGATTCTCCCTTTTTCAAGATAAGGAGCTAACAAGTTTTCTGCATTTTGTTTAATCAATGGAGACAGATGATCCAATGCGTCCCCGACAAAGCTTCTCACTACAATTCTTCTTTTTGCGGAGTGTTCTTTTCCATGCATTTGGGCGAGCACAGGGCCGCGCATGACCGGTTCAGCACGCTCAACAAGTGATTTTGTCGTAAAGATATCCGGATGCTGAAGGATATAGCGGACATCGTGATAGCGGCTGATAAAATAGCTGTCTATCGACTCTTCATAATGAACAGGATCTTCCTCCCGCAGCTGTGAAAAATAAGCATATGGATTTTCTTGAAATTGATCAGAAAGCACACTAAACAATTTAATGGATTGACTCATGTTTACTCCCCCTATCATCCTTCAGATGTAATCCGTGATTCAGAAAGCATCTGCTCCATTTCCTGCACAATGAGATATCCTTGGTTCGGCCGCATACGAATAGAAAATTCATGATTACTGATCTGCTCACCCAGCTTCCACGGACGATGATAAGCAAGGAGCGTCTCTTCCACCTCTAAAATATCCGGTGCTCCAATAAAAAACGGCATCTCTGCTATGACATATTCCACAGCAAGATTCAGCATATCCTCACTGACTTCTTCCATCATCAAGCTGATGCCGCGCGCACGCCCAATCATCGCCTCACGAGACATGTCCAAACAAGCCTGCCGAAAATGAGGCTGTTCAAAAAACGCATGTTCAACTTCTTGTCTCATCAGCTGGTAGGCTTTGTTTTCCGTGAAATCAGAAAATGTATGAATCGCCTTCGGGTCCCCGCCATGAGCTGCAAGAGCCCTTTCTGCAAACCTTCTGTTTCGCGATACCTCTTTCCTTACTTTTCGTTCCGCCTTGCCTCTGGGAGTTCCGAGCGCTTCAAGAAGATTAGCCGCCTCATGCCCCGCAAGCAAAACAGAAACACTCTTAAATTCAGCGGTTGCCCAACCGATCAATCTGTAAATATAATCCTCAGAAAATCTGCTGTTAAACGGGCTGATACCCACTAAAACATGCCGGCGCCGTTCAAATATTTCTCTGCAGTTTTGTGTCAGAGACTCAGCAGTAAAATCTGCCGGCTTTTTTTCCGTCACCATTTCAGTCATCTCATTCACCCCTAAAAAACTTATCCCGCTTTAAGTCTTCACCCTCAAACATGGGATGGAACAACTGGTACAACTGAACAAGACGAATGGCAGGCAGCACTTAAAGTTTCCAAGTGAATTTTGTTCAGATTTCAACTTCTTTTTGGATTCATTACAATGTACACCTAATAAATGTTTACTAGTAAACATTAGTTATTTTATCCCTTATTTTTCCTTTCGTCAATACGATCAGTACCCAAATAATTGAAAATAAATGTTAATGTCACATTTTTCACACACTTTTTACACTTATATTTAGCATGACTAACAGCAAATAAAGTTTAAACACCAGCAATTGACAACGAAAACAAGAAAAGATAAAATTGAATCGTTCACCAGTAAACAATATTATTATTGTTTCTTTGTAAACTATAATTTCTAAGAAAGAAGGTTGCCTATGTCTAATTTGACAAAGCAGATGATATACGACATATACGTGAGACTGCTGCACCTTAATGAACAAAAAGCGAACACTTCACTTCAGCAGTTTTTTAAGGAGGCCGCAGAAAAGGATGTGATGGATGTTCCTAAAAACATGACAAGCATCCATGTCATTGACTGTATCGGCCGGCATGAACCCATTAACAACGCGGGAATCGCCAGAAAAATGAATTTATCGAAGGCGAATGTAACGAAAATCAGCACAAAACTGATTAAGGAAGAATTCATTAACAGCTATCAGCTGACAGATAACAAGAAAGAAGTGTATTTCAAGTTAACTCGTAAAGGCAGACGGATTTTCGACTTGCATGAGAAACTGCATAAAAAAAAGGAACTGGCTTTTTACCAATTCCTCGATTCATTCTCACAAGATGAGCAAAATGCTGTATTGAAATTTTTAGAGAACCTGACGTCTTCACTTGAAGCAGAACAAACCAACGAGACTCCGGATAAACCTGTAAAGTAAACAAAAAGGCGGTGTACACAATGGCTCAAACGACATCAAAGGCGGTATTGATCTTATATATTGTTTGCTTCAGCGCATTTTTTGCGTCTTTAAGCCAAAACATTTATTCACCTATTATCCCGATTATTAAAGAATCGTTCCACGTTTCCGCAGCAATGGTCAATCTGTCAGTCTCAGTCTTTATGATTGTGACAGCGATTATGCAAATTATATTAGGGACCATCATCGATTTTAAAGGCGCGCGGTTTGTATTGATTGCCGGTATTCTGGCAACGGCAGCCGCCAGCATTGGCTGTGCGGTGACCACTGACTTTACTTTGTTTCTGATATTCAGAATGATACAGGCAGCCGGGTCCGCAGCACTGCCTCTTATTGCTGCCACAACGATCGGACAGCTTTTTACAGGCAGGGAACGCGGAAGTGCCATGGGAACGTATCAAATGCTCCTTTCCGCCGCGCCGGCTATCGCACCTGTCCTCGGGGGATTGATCGGCGGAGCAGCCGGGTACGAAGGGATCTTCTGGATGCTTACGGCCATCTCTGTCATTATGCTGGCGGCAAACAGCATGATCTTTCCCAAAGATTCTCCCGCTGGTTCTAAGCAGCAAACTAAGGGCAATGTTTTTACCCATTACAAATCAATATTTACAAACCGAACAGGAAACGTCATTTTAACCTTAAGCTTTGTCCTCTTTTTCATTTATTTTGCGGTGATCGTCTACCTCCCGATATTACTGACGGAGCATTATCATATTGATGTGAGCATTGCAGGGCTGTTGTATTTGCCACTGGCGCTAAGTACAATCGCAGGTACGTTTCTATTTAAAAGAATACAGGCAAAAGTCACGCTGAACACCTTGTTTATCGGCAGCAATGTGACAGCGGCCTGCAGTATCATTTTGTTCGCCGTTACACATTCCGTTTCTCTCATTCTCATGGCACTCACACTGGCATTGTTTGGCATCTCAATGGGGGTCATCCCTCCCTTGTACTCCACAATGATCACCAATGAATTTGAACACAACAGAGGGAGCGCCATCGGAATGTTTAACTTTATCAGATACACAGGCATGGCGGCAGGTCCGATGATATCTGCCTATCTGCTCACAATGATGCCGTCTGCCATGTCGTTTGGCCTCTTAGGCCTTATATTTGCCGCATTGAGCTTTTGCCTTCTGCCGCAACTGTATCCGCCGCAAAAGCGCATGAAGCAAAAAAAGCACCACATGTAAAAAGCTGCCCTTTGATGGCAGCTTTTTTTATTTCTTTTGCAGAGGTTCTAAAATGCCTTTTTGAATCAGCAAATGGAACACCGATAGGATAACGGATGCCCATATCGCTGTGCCGAAGCCGCCAATTTGAAAACTGTCACCCATAATGGACGCGGTCATCATAAGCGTGATGGCGTTAATCACAAACAAGAAGAGACCAAACGTCACCATGGTGACTGGCAGTGTGAAGATAATCAACAGCGGTTTAATCAGCACGTTTAAGATCGATAATATGAGGCTGGCGATAACCGCTGCTCCGATGCTGCTGACATGGATGGAGTCAATGTATCCATCAATGACGATTAATAACAATGCATTGACTAAAATGCTGACTGCCCATTTTACCATGTCATTTCATTTCCCTTTCTGACGGGACGACAAAAATCCAAATGATATATATCAGCAAAACAGGGAAAACACTGGTCATAACAGCTAAAATGACAGTTATGACTCTGAGGAGTGATGCGTCCCAATTGAAATATTCCGCGAGACCGCCGATGACACCGGCCATTTTTTTGTTTTTCTCTGAACGATAAAGCCTATTCATTCGATCACCTCTGTGAGTACTTTAGTTTGATGGCGCCTGTTAATGATTCTGAGAAGACGGTGATGTTTTGATCATGTGCCTGATTTGAAGTGAACATCATTTCTTTTTGAATGGTATCATTTTTTTCTTTCAGCATCTCAACATCCATTAATTCATGAGACAGCGAACCAAGATTGCTTTTCAGCTCTGCCTTCACGGCAAGATCGTCTGGAATCGCAAGCTCCACATTTCCAGTCGTCGTTTTTGCATAAATGGAGCGGCAATCCGATTCTGTTACGTTCATCGCAATATTTCCGTTAAAGCTTTGAACGTCAATCGATTCGCTTCTCCCGCGGAGATCGATCAATCCGTTAATGGTTTCCGCTTCTATCGTGCCGCAGTTGTGGCTTGCAAGCTTAATTTGCCCGTTGGCCGTTTCCGCTGTGGCTTTTTCAGCTGTTAAATGCGAGAACGACAGCACGCCGTTTGTCGTTTTCGCCGAGAACTCTTTTACATGTAAATGTTCCCCTCTGACAGGACCATTAAACAGCTTCACCCGAATCTTATCATACTCCTTCTGAGGAATATATAAAGTCACATTGGTTTTCATCGTTTTCTTCTCAGTACGGATAAAAAATTTATTTCCTTTGATTTCACATTCAATATGCTGAAGAAATGCATGTCTCGCCGCATCCTGGCTGTCAGCGCGATATACCTTCGCTTGACATTCCGCTCTGATATCCTCATCATCCCAAGGAACGATATTCACACTGCCGTTGGCGATTTGCAGGTCAACACTGGAAAGGGCAGTATCTTTAAATTGAAAAATGTGCTGAACATCATACCCATGGCCAAAGTTCAAATCAAGGTCAACTTCCTTGACCTTTTTCACCGCAGAATCAATCCAGTCAAACAGCTTGGCTCCTAAAGACGGCTTGCCGCTTTCTTTTTTTGCTGCTGTAAACGGCTCTTCCCCATCATGTACATAAACTGAGAGCGCTGTGATTTTTTCTTCTTTTTCCTTGTAGTCGCTGTCAAGCTTTTCAATCAGTGTCAAAGCCTCTTGTGCTGTCAGTTTCCCTTCTTCCACAAGCTTAAGGATTCGTTCCTTTTCTTGCTTCATTACGATCTCCTCCCCATTGTCTACTTATGCTGCGCGCAGCACCTTAATACCCTGAATCACATTCCAAATCATAATGCCAATGACAACTAAGAAGTAAATAACCGCTCCCCCAATGATCACAAATACAGGCAGCAGGCTGTCTCCATCAATTGCAATGGCTCCGCCCAGAAAAGCGATAAAAAGGACCAGCCAGCCGGCAAAAGGAACGATGTGAGAAATAAGAGAACGTATCGCATGACGTTTTGTTTCTCTCTCATCTACAACAAAATAAGCGACAATCGGCACAATGATCGGCGCGATGAACACACTGAAATAACAAAGTGATGCAATAATAGCTTGATTACGGTTCAATTCATTCCACACTCCTATAGTGAATTACCCATGACAAAAGGTCAGGGACGTTTTACTTATTCATACGTTTAAAACCTCTTCAGGTTTCACATTCATTCTTTAGACATGCTCCGATTTACGGAAATTGGATTTTAAAAAGTTTTAGAAGTAGAATCTTAGAGCTGTACCGATTACAATATGTAAAAAGCTTACGGCAATCAAGGAGGCTGGACAAGCAATGGATAAAGATCCCAGTGACTATACAGTAACACAAGAATCGGTGTTAAAGCTGATTCATGAACAAAAACGAATGAATCGTGAAATGATCGCTGAGCTTGAACAGATTCACGGACCTCTTCCGATCTCTCACGATATTCAATATATAAAAGTGCTGCTCGACAGCAGCAATACGCATATTGTTCAAGATTTAATGAGTGTAAGCAGGCAGTTGTATAAGAAGACGTTGTAATGGCAGAAAAAGCTGCAAATGATTATAACTGAAACAAAGAAAGGTTAGATGGCAATATCTTGCCTTTTTTATTTTGAAGAAACAAGTGATTTCCCTGATCGTCACACAATGATTATAACAAAAAAAGCCTGCCGGCATATCCAAAGAATGGACACTGCCGGCAAGCTGTGACTACCCAGAAAGAACGATAGCCGTTCAGAAATTAACGTAATAATTGAAGTACGTTTTGCGGCTGTTGGTTCGCTTGAGCAAGCATCGCTTGAGAAGCTTGAGAAAGAATGTTGCTCTTTGTGAACTCGCTCATCTCTTCCGCCATGTCAACGTCACGGATACGAGACTCAGCAGCTGTCAGGTTTTCACCAGAAGCGCCTAAGTTGTTGATTGTGTGCTCTAGACGGTTTTGTACCGCACCTAATTCAGAACGTTGTTTTGAAACTGTGTTGATTGCTCCATCAACGATAGCCAATTGGTCATTAAAACCGCCATCTTCACTAGCCTTAATAGTTTCAAAATTTTTCACATTGATATCTTGTACAGATTTTCCAGAAACAAGAGCACCGCTTGTTTCATCAACTTTTCCGATTGCTTTAGCACTCATATCTTCAATGTGTACAGATAGCTGCTGACCGCCATTTGCACCAATTTGGAATGTGAGCTCTTTTCCATCAGTAGAATTGAAATCTCCATTAAGAAGTTTCTTACCGTTAAACTCGGTACGGTCAGAGATACCGTTAGCGTTAGTTCCGCCACCAATTTCCTCAACTAAGGAATCTACCTCGTCTTGAATAGCGCCAAGATCTGTAGTATCTTGAGTACCTGTGTTTCCTGCTTGAACAACTAGTTCACGGACACGCTGAAGGATTGAGTGAGTTTCAGTCAATGCACCCTCTGCTGTTTGGATAAGAGAGATTCCATCTTGAGAGTTTTTAGAAGCCATTTCTAAACCTCTGATTTGTCCTCTCATTTTTTCAGAGATCGCAAGACCTGCTGCGTCGTCTCCCGCACGGTTGATACGAAGACCTGAAGAAAGCTTCTCCATGTTTTTTGAGCTTGCATTGTTGTTTGAAGACAAACGGTTCAGTGTGTTAAGCGCTGCGATATTGTGGTTAATTCTCATGTGTAAAATACCTCCATGTGTATATGTTTTTGAAATCAAAGACTTCCTTTTCTTCGATTTCTGGCGCGTGATTCCAGTAAAGCGTCTGGCTGTTATGTAGACCCTCCATAAAGGATACCTTCAAATCCCTTCATATAAAGGACTTTTTTGCTTAATATGGAATACATTGTACGCCCTTCAATCCATAAATCGTCAGTATTATGTAAATGTTTAGGCGTTTTCCCAAAGAAATTTTACCCATTTGAAAAAATGCTTCTAAATGATCGCAAAACTTTTTTCTTTTCTCGTTAAACTATAAAGGAAGCTTGCCTGCTAAGCCCAATCATGGACTTGCTGGCAAGCTCCCTCTGAAAAGAATATTGTTAAGATGTAGCCGTTTCTTTCGCTTCCAAGAGCGTTTTCATGCGTTTTTTGTCTCGCTCTATAACAGGCTTCAAATAGCGGCCTGTATATGATTCTTCGACTTCCGTGATTTCCTCAGGCGTTCCCGACGCAACAATGGTTCCGCCTCCGGCTCCGCCCTCCGGTCCCAGATCCACAATATAATCCGCCGTCTTAATGATATCAAGATTATGCTCGATGACGAGTACTGTATCTCCGTTGTCCACCAAACGCTGAAGCACGACAAGGAGTCTGGCGATATCGTCGACGTGCAGACCTGTCGTCGGCTCATCTAAAATGTAAAGCGTTCGCCCTGTTGACCGTTTGTGCAGCTCAGATGCAAGCTTCACGCGCTGCGCTTCTCCGCCCGACAAGGTTGTCGCTGGCTGGCCGAGCGTGATATAACCTAAGCCGACATCATAAAGGGTTTGGAGCTTACGCTTGATTTTCGGGATATTTTCAAAGAAAGCAAGAGCGTCTTCAACCGTCATATCAAGCACATCGGAGATGCTTTTTCCTTTGTACGTCACTTCTAGCGTTTCCCGGTTGTAGCGTTTGCC
Source organism: Bacillus sp. 11C (assembly GCF_055486375.1). Lineage (NCBI taxonomy): Bacteria > Bacillati > Bacillota > Bacilli > Caryophanales > Bacillaceae > Bacillus > Bacillus sp. 11C. The sequence continues at coordinate 55,809 of NZ_JBUPVZ010000008.1, read as the reverse complement.
GTGGCACACCTCGCATGGAACGTACACGTCAGGAAGGAAGTGCATTTCAATTTTAATAATTCCGTCGCCGCGGCACGCTTCACATCTCCCGCCCTTCACGTTAAAGCTGAAACGGCCTTTTTTATAGCCGCGGACCTTCGCTTCATTTGTCTGCGCGAATACATCGCGAATGTCGTCAAACACACCGGTGTATGTCGCGGGATTGGATCTCGGCGTTCTTCCGATTGGCGCCTGGTCAATGTCTATGACTTTGTCTAGGTGATCCAAGCCTTTAATCTCTTTATGGCTGCCAGGCTTCGCTTTTGCCTTATGGAGCTTTTGCGCCAGCGCCTTGTGTAAAATTTCATTGACGAGTGTGCTCTTTCCTGAGCCGGAAACCCCTGTAACCGCTGTGAACGTTCCTAGCGGAAACTTGGCATTCGCCTTTTTCAGGTTGTTTTCTGTAGCGCCTTTAATCTCAATAAAACGTCCGTCCGGCTTTCTTCTTTGAGAAGGCAATGGGATGAACTTTTTCCCAGATAAATAGCTGCCCGTTAATGAGTTTGGATCTTCCATCACTTCATCCGGCGTACCCGCAGCTGTCACCTGTCCGCCGTGGATGCCGGCGCCGGGTCCAATATCAATTAAATAATCGGCTGCCATCATCGTGTCCTCATCGTGTTCGACAACAATCAGCGTGTTCCCAAGGTCTCTCATATTTTTCAAGGCGCTGATCAAGCGGTCGTTATCACGCTGATGCAGGCCGATAGACGGCTCATCTAAAATATAAAGCACACCGGATAAGCGCGAACCGATTTGCGTTGCCAGCCTGATGCGCTGCGCCTCTCCCCCGGACAATGTTCCCGCCGCCCTGCTCAGTGTCAGGTAATCAAGGCCGACTTTGTCCAGAAAGCTTAAGCGCTCCCCAATTTCACGCAAGATCAAATTGGCAATCTGCATATCCTTCTCAGAAAGGGTAAGGCCTTTGAAGAAAGTAAGTGCGTCTCCGACAGACAGCTCGGTAATTTTTCCGATATGGCGTCCGTCAATCAGCACGGCAAGCGCTTCTTTCTTTAACCGATAGCCTTTGCACGTCGGACAAGACTTCTGAGACATATACTGCTCCATTTGTTCACGAATGTAATCGGAGCTTGTCTCCTTATAGCGTCTTTCAATATTTCGCAATACGCCTTCAAATTGAATGTCACCTTCACGTATTTGCCCAAAATCATTTTCATAACGGAAATAAATCAGGTCGTCTCCGCTGCCGTACAGCACTTTATCCAGCTGCTGCTTCGGCAGATCTTTTACAGGCACGTCCATATCAATGCCGTAGTGGGTGCAGACCGCCTCAAGCAGCTGCGGATAATATTGTGAGCTGATCGGTGTCCAAGGGGCGACCGCATTCTCCTTCAAAGACAAATCTTGATTGGGGATGACGAGATCCACATCCACTTCAAGCTTCATTCCGAGACCGTCACACGTCGGACAAGCTCCGAACGGGCTGTTGAATGAAAACAGCCGCGGCTCAAGCTCGCCGATTGAAAATCCGCAGTGCGGGCAGGCGTGATGCTCACTAAACATCAGCTCTTCCTCACCGATGACATCAATCATAACCCGTCCTTCACCTAAACGGAGCGCCGTTTCCAATGAATCTGACAGACGGGCCGCCACGCCTTCTTTCACCACAATCCGGTCAATGACAACCTCAATCGAATGCTTTTTATTCTTTTCTAATTCAATATCATCAGAAAGCTCAGCCATTTCGCCGTCAATTCTGACTCTGACATAGCCTTGTTTTCTAATCTGGTCAAGCACTTTGACATGAGCGCCTTTCCGGCCAGAGACAATCGGGGCCAGCACCTGAAGCTTAGTCCGTTCCGGGTATTCCAGAATTCTGTCGACCATTTGCTCGATGGTTTGCGATGTAATCTCAATTCCGTGTTCCGGACAATGAGGCTTCCCTACTCTCGCATACAAAAGACGCAGATAATCATAAATCTCAGTTACCGTACCGACAGTTGACCTCGGGTTGCGGCTCGTTGTTTTCTGATCGATGCTGATGGCGGGAGACAGCCCCTCAATTGCATCAACATCCGGCTTATCCATTTGCCCTAAAAACTGGCGGGCATAGGCAGACAGCGACTCAACATACCTTCTCTGTCCTTCTGCATATATGGTGTCAAAGGCCAGGGAGGATTTCCCTGATCCGGACAAACCCGTTACAACGACAAGCTGATCTCTTGGAATCGTTACATCGATATTTTTCAGGTTATGCGCCCTGGCTCCCTTCACCTCTATCCGATCCATAGCCATGTGTTCATCATCCTTCCGCTTTTAGCTCTAAAAGTAAATCGCGAAGCTCCGCGGCTCTTTCAAAGTCAAGCGCCTTGGCGGCTTCTTTCATTTCGTGCTCCATTTGTTCAACGACTTTCTGGCGTTCTTTCTTCGTCATTTTCGACAGCTTCGGCGCGGCTTTTGTTTTGTATTCGGCTTTATCCTCAGCTGCTGCTGTGGCACGAATGACATCGCGAATTTCTTTATTTATTGTTTTCGGCGTAATGCCGTGCTCTTCGTTATACCGCTCCTGCTGCTCACGGCGGCGTTTTGTTTCATTCATCGCAATTTCCATGGACTTCGTCATTTTATCTGCGTACATAATGACGCGGCCTTCCGAGTTCCTCGCTGCCCGCCCGATGGTCTGAATCAGCGAACGCTCCGAACGAAGAAAGCCTTCCTTATCCGCATCCAAAATGGTAACGAGAGATACTTCGGGAATATCGAGGCCTTCCCTCAGCAGGTTGATGCCTATAAGCACATCATGCTTGCCGAGTCGCAGGTCGCGGATAATTTCAATCCGTTCAAGCGTCTTAATCTCTGAATGCAGGTAGTTTACTTTAATGCCAATTTCCTTCAGATAATCCGTCAGGTCCTCTGACATTTTCTTCGTCAAGGTTGTCACGAGCACCCGTTCATCCCGTTTGACTCTTGCTTGAATTTCACCGATCAAGTCATCAATCTGGCCTTCAATCGGACGCACATCAATAAGCGGGTCAAGAAGCCCCGTCGGACGGATGATCTGCTCGATCATTTCATCCGTATGCTCAATCTCATACGGTCCTGGCGTTGCTGATACATACACGATGTTGTGCATGTGCTTTTCAAACTCTTCAAAACGGAGCGGACGGTTATCAAGTGCTGACGGAAGACGGAAGCCGTGATCCACGAGCACCTGTTTCCGCGCCTGGTCCCCATTAAACATGCCGCGCACCTGAGGAATCGTCACATGCGACTCATCTACCACGATCATAAAATCGTCAGGGAAATAATCAAGAAGCGTATACGGCGTTGAACCCGGAGGCCGAAGCGTCAAATGTCTTGAATAGTTCTCAATGCCGGAGCAGAAACCCATTTCCCGCATCATCTCAAGATCATATCTTGTCCGCTGCTCTAAACGCTGCGCTTCAAGCAACTTGCCATTTTCGTGCATGACCTTCAGCTGCTCCTCAAGCTCCTTCTCGATATTTTGAATCGCTTTCTCCATTTTCTCGGCCCGCGTTACGAAGTGGGACGCCGGGAAAATCGCAACATGATCACGGTCACCGAGAATTTCTCCTGTCAGGGCGTCCACTTCCCTGATCCGTTCGATTTCATCACCGAAAAATTCAACCCTGATACAATGTTCATCACGAGAGGCAGGGAAGATTTCCACTACATCTCCGCGCACACGAAATGTCCCGCGCTGAAAGTCGATATCATTGCGGGCATATTGGATGTCTACAAGTTTTCTGAGCAGCTCATTTCTCTCAATTTCCATTTCAGGCCGCAGTGACACGACCATTTCCCGGTATTCTTCAGGCGAACCGAGACCGTATATACAAGACACACTTGCGATAATAATGACATCTCTCCGCTCAAACAGAGACGATGTGGCAGAGTGTCTCAATTTATCAATTTCATCATTAATACTTGCGTCTTTCTCTATAAACGTATCCGTTTGAGGCACATACGCCTCCGGCTGATAATAATCATAATAGCTGACAAAATACTCGACAGCGTTGTTCGGAAAAAATTCCTTGAACTCACTGTAAAGCTGTCCGGCGAGGGTTTTGTTATGGGCAATCACGAGAGTCGGCTTGTTGACTTCTTTAATCAAATTGGACACTGTAAATGTTTTACCCGTTCCTGTCGCACCCAGCAGAGTCTGATGCTTCTTGCCCTCCTGAATTCCTTTTACAAGTTTTTCAATGGCTTTCGGCTGATCTCCCTGGGGCTGGTATTTCGAGACTAACTCAAAGCGATCTTTCACAAAATAAGCCTCCGTTTCTTTAACGAAATCTTCCTATAGATATAGTAACACAATGGAATGTAAAATCACTAAAAATACGAACTAAAGTTCGGTGGTTTTTTATTTCCAGCTGTTTTCATGTATAAAAAACCTGCTTTTAAAACGTAAAAGCAGGAATTCGTCGTTATATTCATTATGTCCGTTTTACTCTTCTTTTTTCTCGGCAGTTTTTTTGGCCATGTACAGTCCGCCAGCCACAAGAGACACAACATCCAATCCTACAATAAAATACGTTTCTGTATAGCCTTTTAAATAAGAGGCAAACAGCAATGCAGCTGTCAGAGCGATCGCCACATAATGATTAAAAGTGACTCTTGAAAAAAGGACAACAAGCATAAAAGGGAAAAACAATGCAAAAACGGCTTTTGTAATCAACAAAAACCCTCCTCAGGGATTCTTCATCTGATCTGATTATAGTAAAAAATGAAGAATCGGACAATCGTGCAATCGTTCCCTCTTTCTACACCATACCCTTTTTCAGGCGACATCAATCACCATCTTTGCACTTTGCCCCGGCCGACAGAAGCATTTGCGGCACTTTTGTATGAAGGGCATTAAGCCTCAGCTTGATTTGCAGCCCGCCGCCAGAGACAGAACAATTCCGAGAATAAATAGGCGGACAGCACTAGTTAAGCTAAATTTTTCATGATATTTTATTTAGGACTTTCTGCTTTTGACATCATTTTCCTGAAAATCTACAATTGAGCGATAGTGTTCACTATCATTTTTGAGCACAGGCTCCGTCATAAAAGACTAGAGAGAAAAAAACGAAGGAAAGAGGGGTTTTAAATATGTATTCTGTTTTATTTCAGCAGGCAGAAGCGTCCAGCCAGCTGGCTGGCGCAAAAGGCATGAATTTAATTAAACTGACCAAACATGGACTTCCGGTTCCGGACGGATTTATTATTCAGACGAATGCGCTTGCCCGTTTTATGGAGGATAACCAGCTTCGTGAGACTAGCGAAAGCATCGAAAACGAAATCACCGCCGGAACATTTTCAGATGAACTGAACCATGAGCTGACAAGTTCCTTTTACAAGTTAAGAGAATCATATCGCTCCGTTGCCGTTCGCTCTTCATCTGCCGCGGAAGATTTAGAAGGCGCTTCATTCGCGGGGCAATATGAAACCTACTTAAATATCAAAACTGAGGAAGAGTTTCTAGCTAAAGTGAAAGAATGCTGGGCCTCATTTTTCTCAGGCCGGGTCTGCAGTTATAAGAAAAAAATGAACAACCAGATCGCAGAGCCGTTAATGGGGGTTGTCGTTCAGGGCTTAATTGATTCAGACGTATCAGGTGTTATTTTCAGCCGCAATCCCGTTACCCATGATGATAAAGAGCTATTAATCAGTGCCAGCTATGGTTTGGGGGAAGCTGTTGTATCAGGAAGTGTCACCCCAGACACCTTTATAGTCAATAAATCTTCATTTGAGATTCAGAAAGAAATAGGTGCCAAGGAAATCTACATGGAGTCCGCGGCAAAAGGAATTGCTGAAAGAGAAACGAGCGAAGACATGCGCAGCCGTTTTTGCCTTACAGATGAACAAGTGTTTGAACTGACTGAAATCACAAAAAAAACCGAAGACCTGTACGGATATCCGGTCGATATAGAATTCGGAATCGCAGATCATCAAGTATACCTTCTGCAGGCTCGCCCGATTACAACAATTGAACAGGACGAAAAAGCGGCAGAGGAAAAACGCAGCTTTATGATTACAGACACTGATATGGATGATTTCTGGATCAATATGGAGTCAAATATTGAAGGTCCGGTAAGTCCGTTATTTTCATCATTCATTGTACCGGCCATGGAATACGGCTTGAAGAAAAACATGCAAAAGTTTCCGCTCGGCGCAGTTGCAGAAGAAGTGAAGCTTTATCGCGGGCACATTTACTCCAAAAACCAAGGCGGGCAGCAGCCTGATGAGGACTGCGGCAAAGAGATTTTTCCGATATTAACAGAGCGTATGTATGACATCATCAACCACACATACCTTCCATTTTACGAGACGCTGGATCAGCTCGCACAAACTGACCATACTGCTGAAAGCGCACTTGATGCTTTTCGGAAACTAAAAGCCTTTTATCTCACGGCTTATGATGAGCATTTCAATATTGTTTTCCCGCAAATGCTTCTGACAAACAAATTGCAAGCAATGTACCAGCACATTCAAGGCGAATCCGAAAACGCTCATTTTTACGAAATGCTGACAGGTAAAATGAACAAATCATTGGAAACAGACCGCCTCCTATGGCTATTTTCCGTTGAAGTGCAGGAAAACCCGAATCTGCTGTCTATTTTTAAAAACACCAAGCCGGAACACCTGCAGGAAAAATTGAAACAAACTAATGAGGGCAAACAATTTCTGAGGAACATTCATGAATTTTTACAGGAATACGGGTGGAGATCTGTAAAGAGTCATGATCTGATTGAACAGACCTGGGCTGAAAATCCTTATTATGCCCTGGCCAATATTCAAAATTACGTCCGCAATGGCTATCATTTTGACAATGAATTTCAGAAAACGAAAGAAAAACGAGAGGCATTATACAATGAATTCTTGGAAAACATAGAAGACCCCAATTTACGTAAAGAATTTGACCGTTATTATCAGTGGACGCTGAACGCTGCAAATATAATGGATGACCACCACTTTTATATTGACGCCATGCTGGATGCCAAGGCCAGAGCCTTTCTGCTCAAGGTAGGTGAATTGTTGGCGGAAAACGGGGTCATTCAAGATCGGGAAGACCTTTGGTTCTTGTATGATGATGAAGTGGAAAACGCGCTTCTTCACCCTGTATCCCTGCAAGAAAAAGCTAAAAAACGAAGACAGGCCTTTCACGAGTATGAGCTTGCCAAAGCCCCTGCCTATCTCGGTAATCCGACAAAAGAACAGCTCAAAATCGCTGAAGAAATTGTCGGCGCTGTGATTGAGGATGAAAAAAATACAGAAAACCATATTTTCGGTATTGCGGCATCAAGCGGCATTGCAACAGGCCCGGTCAAAGTGATTCGAGACGCCAGTGAATTTTCTCGATTCGCGTCTGGGAACATCCTCGTTTGCAAAATGACCACACCGCTATGGACCAGCCTGTTTCAAGATGCCAAAGCGATTATTACAGATACAGGCGGCATTTTATCCCACGCTGCGATTATTGCCCGCGAATACGGCATTCCCGCCGTTCTCGGCACACGCACTGCGACAGAAAGACTTCGAGACGGAGACATCATCACTGTTGACGGGAGCAGCGGTAAAATCACAGTTGTCAGCCGGGCCTGACGCCTTCTCCCCTCTTTCTTATACAAGCGGGGCAGGTGTATACTTGTCCTGCCAGTATATTCGTGAGGTGAAACGTATTGAGACCGACAAACAAGAGAATCCTTGACGCTGCCATGCAGCTGCTCGTCAAAAAAGGATATCGCGCAACGACTACAAAAGAAATCGCAGAAAAAGCAAATGTCAGTGAAGCGACGATTTTCAGGAATTTTAAAAACAAACAGAGGCTAGTCGAGGCTTTGCTTTCTCAGCCTTCTCCAAACAGGAGCCGCATTTTGGAGCAAACAGAAGGCGATTTGCACAAAGACCTGCTGCATATCGGTACCTGTCTCTTGGAGGAGCTCGAACATAGAAAAGATTTGATTAAAATCAGCTTTCGTGAACCGGCCATGTTTCAGGATGTCATCAACCACGTAACTGAATATCCCCAATCTATGAAACAGCTATTGGTTGATTATCTCAAAGTAATGGGTGAAAAAGGGGTTATTCAGACAGGAAATGAAGCGGAGCATGCGGACGTGTTCATGTCGCTCATTTTCGGTTATTTTATTCACCGCCTCCATTTAGGAGATCGGGTGATTTCAATGCCTCAGGAAAAAATGCTGGAGCATAGCACTGCTTTATTTGTCAAAGGAATCTCTCGATGAACTCCTTGGCATAACAAAAAGGAGGATCCCAATGAGTTCAAGAAAAGAATGGGCGCTGATCGTCTCGTTATTATTGGGGGCCATCCTGGTTCCCATTAACTCAACGATGATCGCGGTCGCGCTTTCATCTATATCCCATACGTATAACGAGTCCATCACAAGCATCACCTGGGTGGTTACCGTTTATTTAATCATAATGGCAGTCACACAGCCGATCGCTGGAAAACTCGGTGACATGTACGGCAACAAAACAATGTATTTATGGGGCGTCGGTCTATTTCTTATCGCATCTCTAGGCTGCGCCCTCTCACCGAGCCTGCTGCTGCTGATTGTCTTTCGGGCATTGCAGGCTGTCGGCGGCGCACTGCTTACGCCAAACAGCATTGCTATTATCCGTCACGTTGTTTCTGAAAAACGCCTTCCGAAAGTATTTGGATTTTTCGGGCTTGGAGCGGGACTTGGAGCAGCACTCGGGCCTTTCATCGGCTCTATGCTGATTGACAGCTTCAGCTGGCATTCGATTTTTTGGGTCAACATCCCGATTCTCGCCATTGCTTTATTTACGGCATTAATCATGTTCCCTCAATATAAGGAAAATAAATCTGAAGCGCCGCTGGATATTATCGGGTCTGTCTTGCTTGCAGGCAGTATCGTTTCAATTATCCTGCTGACGAAAAATGAGGCTTCATGGGGCTATGCGGTATACAGTGTATTGATACTTCTTTTTGTGCCGCTTTTTTTCAGAAGAGAAAAACGCACACAGCACCCAATTATCGATTTTACACTGTTTAAAAGCTCAACCTTTACAAATGCCAATCTATCAGTCTTGTTGAGCAATCTAATGATGTATGCCATCTTATTGATTATGCCATTATTCATGACGAACCAATTTGGGCTTAATACGTCTAACAGCGGCATGGCGCTTTCTGTATTTTCGATCTTTATGTCGGCGAGCAACTGGGCGGGCGCACAGCTCCATCACAAATGGGGAGCAAAGAAAATCATTTTTCTTTCATTTGCCATGATGGCTGGAGCCAATTTATTATTTATACTGTTAAGCAGCTCGCATTCCGTCTTGTTCCTCATGCTCTCTCTTATCCTGGGCGGGCTGGCGTCCGGAGTCGGACTGACCAGCATGCAGGTGTCATCGCTTGCCACAGTAGATCCTGGCATGTCAGGAGCGGCGTCCGGAATTTTCTCGACCTTCCGTTATTTCGGAAGCATCATTTCATCAGCCTTAATCGGTCTGATATCGGGATATCACACCCTATTTATCATTCTCTTTGCTGTGTCCATCATTGGCGTTTTTGTTTCATTAGGCATCAAATCTGATGAAACGGCACGGTTGGAGAAAAACTCAGCGTAATTCAAAACAGCCCGGCACCGCATCTTCTTGCGGTGCCAGGCTGTTTTTTACGACCCAGACAAAGCGGCTGCTTCGTCTTCACGTTCATCCTTTACGAAAAGGATACCTAATTCATGATGTTCTCCCTCATAAGAAGCTCGCTGATCAAAACGAATTTCCCCGTTCAAACCGATAATTTCAAGCTTCACATACGCACGGTTATGCTGGAGCGCTTCATAAAAATCGGATACGTTCTTAACGGGTATGCCATTCACTTTCGTAATGATTTCCCCAATTTTCAATTCCAGATCCTCAGCCGGCGTATTTGGTATAATACCAAGCACCATTAAGCCTTGATCACGTTTTGAGAAATAAAACGGAGCCGCATTATCGTTCACTCTTTGTTTAATGGACAGAAAAACACGCCCTAACAAAGCTGTGATGACGGCGGCACCTGCAAGCGGCGCCCACAGTAAGCTCGCTGCACCGAGAGCTGTGACGGCAAGACCGAGAATGCAAATGCGTTTCGCTGTGATCCTTATGCTCGTTTCAGGCAGCGACCCCTGCACCCGTTGCCCGAATCCGACAAAGTAAGGAATCCACAGAAAATGGAATGACCCGCCGGGAACAGTAAACACTGGCCACCAGCTAAGGTGCGATTCTAACCCGTTCCCGGGCACGAGAAGGAACAGCGGCAAAAGCCATATCCGGTTTGCCAGCTGCTGGCCGATCGGCAAACCGCGGCTGCTCACGACAAGTGCCGGTGATGTTCTCACATGTGCAGAGCGATAAGCTACTACTCCTTCAATGATAACCAACAAGCCCAAAAACACAGCCATAGCCGGCCAAACGACCGCAAACCCTTGCGGAAATCTCTCTAGAAAAGGTTCCGCTTGATTCATTTGCAGTCCAAAACCTATCAGCATACTCACACTGACGATATATGCAGCAGACATCCAGTTGGCGCGAAGAGTGAGCGCTGCCGCCGCAGTGATAACGGCAATAATTGCAAGTACACCGAGAGGAATCGAGATGCCGAGTACGCCTAAAACAACTGACAAAAGGAGTCCGGGAATCAATCCCTTTGTATAAGTGAATTTTAGATCATCATAAATATCCGCTATTTTTGTATGAAAGGTTCTTCGTTCCCGTTTGATTCTTACATAACCGAAAGCAAGGCTTATGATGATAAAAAACCAGAAAAGCGGGTGTAAGAAGAACAGGCCCGCACTTTTTAACAGTTCAAATCCCCATTGAACAGACACTATCTTTCACCGCCTCAAGCCAATCATATTACTCATATTCTATCAAATATTAAATGACTTGGATATCCTCAGGATGGTTTATCCCTCCTGCGTCATCCACAGCGTGACATTCGATAGTGAAAAATCCTTTAAATAATGGTTCACATCCACATCCAATAAACCGCTGATCAGGTGCATCGACCTTTTGATATCTGTCAGATTGATTCCTAATCGCTTATGATTTTTCATTAAATAATTAAAATAATGTTTGGCACACTCTTCATCGATTTCATTTACTGTTTCGACATTGGTGTAATTGACCAAATACCTGCTGAACAGCATAAGAAGACTTAGTGCTTTTGTAGCCGAAAATGTTACATCTTGTGTTCTGTCTTTTAATTGTTCCACTAATTCATAATATTTTTTTTCACGCACAATACTTGCCCTCTTCAATTGTGAACCCCCATTTTCTTTATACAGATAAGCACGGGCCAGTATAAGCAGCAGTACTGGAGTGCTAACAAGCATTCTCGCTAACGTTACTCTTTAAATACCTGTCGTTCAGCTGCCTTAAACCTGATTACTGTTCTTTTTAGAACCTTCTTATATTGTATGAAGTAAACAAAGACTAGGCAACTTGCAAAAGTTTCATTTTAAATACATATTATCTCGTTAGAAAGTCTCTCTCTTCTATTGATATCGGGTAATACAAGTCCTTTATAAATGTTTATTTGTGAAAATTTTTTTAATTTCTTGTTAAAAACTCATTTTTTATGTGACTTATGATTCACTTTCTCGTTAAGTATAAAGAAATAGGAGATGGAACACCATCTCCTTTAATTGACAAATAATGATTTCAGCGCTGTTTGGAGCTGCAAATCATTTTTTTCATCGGATTTTTTCTTTTCTATCTGCTGATTTAATGACTCTGCAGTGCGCGTGTCGATTACGCCCGTTTTATTCAGCTTGTTTTGTTCCTGAAAGGCCATAACCGCTTTTTTCATATCTTTGCTGAAATAGCCATCTTCACGTCCCGGATCAAAGCTGAGACCTTTTAATAAAACCTGAGCATGCTTGACGTCCTCATTGTTCATATCCGCTTTAAGCGGCTCCTTCAGCTGCAAGGGGCCTGCGGAAAAATAATCAGGCTGCTTAATGGCAATGGTCGGCTCAATTCCTTTCTTATGAATCCAATTTCCCTTTGGCGTCAGCCACTTGTAAAGGGTTAATTTAATGTTGCTGCCGTCTCCCATCGGAACAGCCTGCTGAACCGTTCCCTTACCAAAAGACGTATCGCCTACAACATCATAATGGGACGCTTCTTTTAATGCGCCGGCAAGAATTTCCGAGGCGGAGGCGCTCCCTTTATCCGTGATCACATTGACAGGATACGCTTTTTTACGGGTCAATGTTGAAAAATAACGTTTTTTATCTCCATTACGTTCAGCAATCTGAATATACGGCTGATCCTTTGTGACGAAGTGTTTAAGAATTTCTTCTACACTTTGCAGATAACCGCCCGGGTTGCCGCGTACATCAATGACAAGGCCTTCAATTCCTTTTTTCTCAAGGTCGCCCAGCGCTTTTGCGAAGTCCTCCGCGGTATGCTCTGAAAAAGTAGAGATGGCGATATGGCCGACAGAATGCCCTTGCACTTTTTTCTCTGAAGCAAAAACCGTTTCGAGCGGAATTTCAGCTCTCTTGATCCGGAATGACAACTGCTTCTTCGTCCCCGGCCGCTGAATCTTCATTGAAACGCTGGAGCCTTTCTTTCCTCTTATTTTTAGGACAGCTTGGTTTAAATCCTTACCGGCCATTGATTCTCCATTGATGCTGATAATTTCATCATTGGGCTTGAGTCCGGCTTTCTCCGCCGGCGATTGCTTAAATGGAGAAACAATAATAATTTTGCCGTCTTCCATACCAACCTCAGCTCCGATGCCTTCAAACGAGGAATCAAGAGAATCAGAAAATTGCTTAGCCGTCTGCTTGTCCATGTAGACAGAATAAGGATCATTTAGCGTTGACAGCATTCCTTGGATGGCTCCCTCGAGCAGCTTTTCTCTATCAACTTTTTCTACGTACTCATTCGAAATTAACTCATACGCTTTTTCGATTTTGTCCATGGCCTTATCCCGTTCAGAGTCAGCTTGTGCGGTCGCAGGAACAGCTGCAGTCTGGGGTTTATCCATTTCAAGCAGGTTCATTCCCGCATATACACCGGCGCCTCCGAAGAGCATGCTCCCCGCTGCTATTACAGCCACTATTTTTTGATTCATCCTATACTCCTCCTGTATGCCAGACTGTCTTTATCAAAACCTAGAGATAGTATATGTAAAGGATGGAGATTTCATGTAATCATAGAAGAAAAAGAAGGCAAAAGAAAAGCCGCCCCGGAAGCGGGACAGCTTTTTTTCTTTATACTCGCAGAAACTTGCGGATGGAAGTCAGACTTCCCCATACTCCAATCACTGCGCCGATTGCAACCAGCACTAAGGAAACTTGGAATACAAATGGGTTATAAGGAAGAAGAGAGACAAATGACCCTTGAACTTTCGGAACAACCCATCCGATGACGTATTGATAAGTGCTCAGCACCAATGCGATCGGAATCACTGAGCCGAATACACCAAGCAGCAATCCTTCAAGGAAAAACGGCCAGCGGATAAACCAGTTCGTCGCGCCGACAAGCTTCATGATTTCAATTTCTTTTCTTCTTGCGAAAATTGTAATTTTAATGGTATTTGAAATTAAGAACATCGCCGTAAATACCAAGCCGATAATTAACGCGATTCCGATGTTGCGGGAAACGCCAACCACTTTAAACAAACGACTGACCTCTTCTTTTCCGTAAGTGACTTTATAGACATGATCCATTTTTTCAATCTTTTTAGCCACGTTCGGCGTATCATGCGGATCTGTCGTTTTGATGACAAACGCATCATTAAGCGGGTTTTCCTGATCCTGCATTGTGAGGGATTCTCCGCTGTCACCAAAGCTGTCAACCAGCTGGTCAAGCTCTTTTTCTTTTGATGAAAAGGTGACGCTCTGAATGCCCTTCAGTTCTTTAATATCGTTCTGCAGCTTGTCCTGCGCCTTCTGATCTGCAGTCAGATCAACCAAAACTTTGATTTCGACTTGTTTTTCAGCATTCGAAGCCATGTTATTCAAATTCAGCATAATCACTAAAAACACGCCGACTAAAATCAGCGTAACGGTTACAGCACTAATGGATGCAAACGTCATCCATGTGTTTCTCCCGAGAGATTTAAAACTCTCACGCAAGTGGCGCCCGAGAATTTTAATCATATGAACCATACTCCCCTCTTGACTCATCACGCACAATGATACCATCTTCGATTGCAATGACACGTTTCTTAATGGTGTTTACGATTTCTTTATTATGTGTCGCCATCACGACTGTTGTCCCGCGGTTATTAATTTCCTCGAGCGTCTTCATGACTTCCCAGGACGTATCCGGATCAAGGTTTCCTGTAGGTTCATCAGCAATGACAACATCAGGGTTGTTCACAATTGATCTGGCAATAGATACACGCTGCTGTTCCCCGCCTGAAAGCGTGTCAGGAAATTGTCTCGCTTTATGTTTCAGCTGCACGAGATCAAGCACTTCAAGCACCCGTTTCTTAATGACAGACGGCTGTTCTCCAATCACTTCAAGGGCAAACGCCACATTTTCAAAAACAGTAAGTTTCGGCAGAAGCTTAAAATCCTGAAAGACAACACCTATTTTACGGCGCACGAATGGAATCTCTTTTTCTTTAATGGTAGCGAGATCTTTATGATTAATTAAAATTTGTCCTTTTGTCGGTTTTTCTTCTCTGTATATCATTTTAATAAAAGTAGATTTACCCGCTCCGCTCGGACCGACAACATAAACAAACTCGCCGGGATGAATGGCAACAGAAACCCCATTGAGCGCTTTTACGCCGTTCGGATAGGCTTTATATACTTCTTTCATCTCTATCATGAAATCACCTAATCTTTAATATCATTTTTATCTATCACACGGTCATACTCTTCGAATGCATTCGACAATTTATGACTCATTCATTTGTAAAAAGACGAAAAATCTGAAAGTTTCATTTTTCAATACACTTCATTATACGTCAAATTTAGACATAATACTATTACAGTTTCTTTTCATTCAGTTTTGTCATGGCATAAAAAAATCCTTGCCTGCACTGAGGCAAAGATTTTCTCAACTTACTTTTTTTCTGACAGCCATTTGGCAATAACAGCGGCTTCGTTATCATCTACAAGCCCCTTCGGCATATTGCCGCGTCCGTTTTTAATAATGCTTTCAATTTTGTCTTCGTCGTATTTGCCTCCGACCTCTTGGAGATTAGGCCCTGACATACCTTCTAAATCCTTGCCGTGGCAGCCTACGCAACTTTGCTGATATAATTCTTCCCCTTCAGATGCAGAGGCTTCAGTCTTGCTGCCGGTGTCTGTCTTCTCTTCTTTTGCATCATTTGAACCGCAGGCAGCCAACAGAACAGAAAGCGCAAATACAAGCATTAGTATCGTTAACTTTGATTTCATGTTGAGAAGCACAACTCCTTTACGATCTCTTCCATATTATAACCTCGTTTAAGCGCGTTTGAAACCCTCGCCCAGTACCTCACTTGCATCCGCCACAATCACAAAAGCTGACTCATCAATCTGTTTGACGATTTGTTTCAATTTGGTGAATTCAGTTTGCCCAACTACGCACATTAAAATCGGACGGTCATCGTCAGTATATCCGCCGACCGCGGAAATTCTCGTCACGCCTCTGTCAATCTTCTGTAAAACGGCTTCCTTGACTGCCTGCTCCTGCTTTGTAATAATGAGCGCCATTTTCGAACGATTAAAGCCGACTTGAACGACATCAATTGTTTTGCTGGACACAAAGACGCCAAGCATAGCATATAAGCCTTGCTCAATATTAAATACGATCATAGCCGTAACGACAATCAATCCGTCAATGATGGCAAGGCACGTTCCCAATGACAGACCGGAGTACTTATGAATGATCTGCGCAGCCAAGGCCGTTCCTCCCGTCGACCCTTTCCCTAAATACACAATGCCAATTCCGACACCGATACCGACGCCGCCAAAAATCGCCGCTAAGAGCTCATGATGGGTGGCGGGCTGAATATCTCTTGTCAAAAACACAACAAGCGGCAAAAAAACAGAACCCGCAAGCGTCTTAAGCCCAAATTTTCCGCCGAGTAAAATGACACCGGCAATAAATAAAGGAATATTAATAATCCACTGTACATACGCTGCTTCAAAACCATACGACTGCAAAATCGTGCTGATTCCGCTGACACCGCCGGCAGCAATCTTGTTTGGAAGCAAAAATACATTAAAGGACACACCTGTAATCGCTGCTCCTATCAGTATGTATACATAATCCCGTAAAACCCGAAGTGTTTGATTCCGATCCATTGTATATCCTCCGTTTCTTCCAATGCTCTCCGATAGCATTTTAATCCTTCCCTGACCAGATGTAAATAACACCCAAATAAAGTGGTAATATGCTAAAGCATCAGTGGAATCAAGGATATGAAAGAATGAAAAAACACACCTGCGTACATCAGGTGTGTTTTTCTGCTTATGAAAGCTTAGAACGCAGGTAGGCATCAATAAATGTATCAATGTCTCCGTCCATTACCGCTTGAACGTTCCCCATTTCTGTATTGGTGCGATGGTCTTTTACCATAGAATACGGATGGAATACGTAAGAGCGGATTTGGCTGCCCCAGCCGATTTCTTTTTGTTCACCGCGAATTTCATCCAGCTCTGCCTGCTGTTCTTCAATTCTGCGCTGATACAGCTTGGCCTTCAGCATTTTCATGGCTCTTTCACGGTTTTTAATTTGTGAGCGCTCCGTTTGGCACGTCACAACCACATTCGTCGGCAAGTGAGTAATCCGAACGGCTGAATCGGTCGTATTGACGTGCTGTCCGCCCGCTCCGCTTGCGCGATACGTATCAACTTTAATATCCTCCGTACGGATATCAATATCGATCTCATCGTTAAATTCAGGCATGATTTCACATGAAACGAAAGACGTGTGGCGGCGGCCTGATGAATCAAACGGCGAAATCCGCACGAGACGATGGACGCCTTTTTCTGCTTTGAGATAACCGTAAGCGTTGTGTCCTTTAATCAGTAATGTGACTGATTTAATTCCCGCCTCATCACCTGGAAGGTAATCGAGCGTTTCCACCTTAAAGCCGCGGCGTTCTCCCCATCTGGTATACATTCTAAGAAGCATAGAGCCCCAGTCCTGTGACTCTGTACCGCCAGCACCAGGGTGCAATTCTAAAATCGCGTTATTTTTATCATACGGCTCACTGAGAAGAAGCTGAAGCTCAAACTCATTGAACTCTTTTGTTAATGATTTTAGTTCTTTTTCAAGCTCAAGCTGCAGGTCTGGATCCGGCTCTTCTTTCAATAGATCATGAGTCATTTGCAATTCCTCATGGGAGTCACTCAATTTTTTATATGAATTGACATAATCCTTTAAACCGTTTGCTTCATTTATGACAGTTTGGGCTTTCTGCTGATCATTCCAGAATTCCGGATCAGACATCTGTTCATCTAGCTCAGCAATGCGGTCCTCCTTTGATTCGAGGTCAAAGAGACCCCCTAAAGTCCGCTAAACGAGAAGCCATATTTTCGAGCTCTGCTCTGATTTCTGATAATTCCATTCCATTCACCTCATTAAAAGATCCGCAGGCGCCTGCTGGCGCCGCGGTCAGTAACCTTGCCCGAACGAACTATTCAGCCCGGCCGCAGCAATTTTTATATTTTTTTCCGCTTCCGCAGTGGCATGGGGCATTTCGGCCGATATCAACCACTTTGCGAACCGGTGCTTTTTTTGCTTTTTTGTTATCGTCGCCTTCTTGCTGCTGATGAGCCGTTGTCTGGCCCTGTACAACCTCTTCACGCTCCAGATTGTTTTCAATCTCAGCTTTCATCACAAATTTTGCGACCTCGTCCTCGATCGATTCAATCATATGCTCAAACATCGCAAAGCCTTCCATTTGATACTCACGAAGCGGATTTGTCTGCGCGTAAGCTCGAAGGTGAATCCCTTGGCGAAGCTGATCCATTGCGTCGATGTGATCCATCCATTTTGAATCAACGGCGCGAAGGACGATGACTTTTTCGAATTCACGCATTTGCTCTTCGCCGAATTTCTCTTCTTTTTCATTATATTTGGTCATGATGCGATCCATAATGAGCTCATGCATTTCATCCGGCTCTTTCCCGAAGATATCGCTCTTCTCGAGCTTGCCTTCATCAAGATAAGTCGTGTTGACAAGCTCAACAAGACCGTCAAGCTTCCACTCCTCAGGAAGCTCTTCTCTTGGCGTATAGGCTGCAATTGCACGTTCGAGAGAAGACTTGATCATATTCTCAACGATTTCACGCAGGTTTTCAGAGTCAATGACTTCAAAGCGTTGCTTATAAATGACCTCACGCTGCTGGCGGAGAACGTCATCATATTGCAGGAGCTGTTTACGTGAATCGAAGTTATTGCCTTCGACGCGTTTTTGTGACGATTCAACCGCGCGGGATACCATTTTACTTTGAATTGGAGTAGAGTCGTCCATGCCGAAACGGTCAAGCATCGCCATTGTCCGCTCAGCTCCGAATCTGCGCATCAATTCATCTTCCATAGAAAGATAAAATTGGGTAATCCCCGGGTCTCCCTGACGTCCAGAGCGCCCTCGCAGCTGATTGTCAATCCGGCGTGATTCATGTCGTTCCGTTCCGACAACAGCAAGGCCGCCAAGCTCTTTTACGCCTTCGCCAAGCTTAATGTCCGTTCCGCGCCCCGCCATGTTTGTCGCAATTGTAATGGCTCCTTTTTGACCGGCCTCTTCAATAATCTGAGCTTCACGTTCATGGTTTTTGGCGTTTAACACTTGATGCGGAATTCCTTTGTTTTTGAGCAGCTTAGAAATCAGTTCAGACGTTTCAACCGCAACCGTACCGACAAGAACAGGCTGTCCCGTCATGTAACGCTGTGCGACATCCTCCGCAACCGCCTTAAACTTTCCTTCCATCGAACGGTAAATTAAATCCGGACGGTCGTCACGGACAACAGGCTTGTTAGTAGGGATCGTGACAACCTGCATGTTATAGATGTTGCGGAATTCTTCTTCCTCTGTCTTAGCCGTACCTGTCATACCGGCAAGTTTCTCATACATCCGGAAGTAGTTTTGGAACGTAATTGTCGCCAAGGTCATGCTTTCGTTCTGAATTTCAAGCCCTTCCTTCGCTTCAATCGCTTGGTGAAGACCTTCGCTGTAGCGGCGGCCTTTCATCAGGCGCCCCGTAAACGAATCAACAATAACAACCTGATCGTCTTCCACAACGTAGTCAACGTCCTTCTGCATCGCAGCGTGTGCTTTTAGGGACTGGTTGATATGGTGGTTGAGCGCGACATGTTTCACATCAAACAAGTTATCAATGCCGAACGCTTTTTCCGCCTTCGTCATTCCTTCCTCAGTCAGCTGTACACCTTTTGTTTTGATATCATACGTATAATCCTTCTCTGCTTTTAACGTGCGGACAAAAGCATTTGCCTGTACGTACAGCTTAGTGGATTTTGCAGCTTGTCCAGAAATGATAAGCGGCGTTCTCGCTTCATCAATTAAAATAGAGTCAACTTCATCTATTACCGCAAAATGAAGCGGGCGCTGAACCATCTGCTCTTTATAAAGAACCATATTGTCACGCAAATAGTCGAAGCCAAGTTCGTTGTTTGTGGAGTAAGTAATGTCTGCGGCATAAGCTTCCCGCTTTTCGTCTTTTGACAATGAGTTTAAATTCAATCCGACGGTCAAACCGAGAAACTCGAAAATTTCCCCCATTTGCTCAGCATCACGGCTCGCCAAGTATTCGTTGACAGTCACGATGTGCACGCCTTTACCTGTTAACGCATTTAAATAAACAGGCAGAGTAGACGTTAACGTTTTCCCTTCCCCTGTTTTCATTTCCGCGATATTTCCGTCATGAAGCGCCACGCCCCCCATGAGCTGGACTTTGAACGGAAACATGCCGGTTACGCGGCGCGAAGCTTCCCGAACAACGGCGAATGCTTCAACAAGAAGATCATCGGTTGTCGCCCCTTTTTCAAGGCGCTCTTTAAATTCAATCGTTTTATGTTTCAGATCATCGTCAGAGAGATTTTCATAGTCTCCGCGAATCGCATCAATATCGTTAGCTACTTTTTCGTATCTATTCAGCGTACGTTTTGTTGGATCAAACATTTTATTTAAAATTCCAAGCATTTATAACGCTCCTCTATCTTCACATGCCTGATTTGCAGGCATGTATAAATAATTTACTAGCCCATGTATACCTCTCATTATCATATCATACCTTGTGTTATTTCCAAAGAATTTGCAAATAAGAAAAAACAAAAACCTTCCGTGTAGATCACGGAAGGCTGCGCTTCATTATTCAGTCGGTTCAATCAAGCCATATTTCCCATCATTTCTGCGGTATACAACATTTGTAAGGTTTGTTTCTGCATTGGTGAAAACAAAGAAATTATGGCCGAGCATATTCATTTGCAAGATCGCTTCTTCACTATCCATCGGCTTTAAATTAAAGCGTTTCTGACGGACAATGTCCAAGCTATCCTCATCTTCTATTTCATCCTGAACCGCAATATCTGTATCAGAGCCGAGACCATTCGCTAATAGATATTTCGGAGGGCCCTGCTCACGGAATTTGCGGTTTACTTTCGTTTTATGCTTACGGATTTGACGTTCCAGTTTGTTTGTTGCGAGATCAATTGCGTTGTACATATCCTCGTTATGCACCTCGGACCGAAGCGCCAGATCTGTCATCGGAATTGTAACCTCAACTTTAGACTCCTTGTCATTGTAAAACTTCAAGTTGACGTTCACATCGGCATTCACGTTATGGTCAAAATAACGCTCCAGCTTGCCGATCTTCTTCTCGACATGATCCTTCAACGCGGGTGTCACTTCAATATTTTCTCCTCTGATGTTATAGTTCATCAAAGAACGCCTCCCTTTTATTAAGGATATGTATCTATTTCTCCTTTACCCTTCACAATTCCTGCTGAAACGTAAACATTTTGTGAAAATTCAGTGAACTTTGTCGAATTGTGTTTTATATGCTGTTGTTATTGGCGGTTCGGAGGTATATGTATATGTTGATTGTAAGAAACAAATACCTCACGCTCGCCTAATTGATTACAAAGGGCTCCATACATTGATGAATGGACAGCATCCATTGTCTATAGTGACTCAGAAAATGTTCTTTTAAATACTCGCAAAACTCTTGAGAGGGAAAAGAGAAAGAAACCAATTGGTCAAACTCCGCAAAAATTTCGTCAAATGCTTTAATACATAATTCAGCACACCCGGTATTCATAATAAAAAGAAGTGTTGAATGTGTTGAATCCAAATAAAAAAAGGCTTGGATCAGATCTTGGTAGATCCGATCCCCTTCTGTTTTTGATAAATTTTGTTCAGCCTCTATCAAATAACACAGCCCTTCCTCAATGGTAAAAAGAAGATGATAATAAGCTGATAAAAGCGTATAATCTTCAATGCTCTTCACGGCACTCACCTATTTACGCTTGTCATAATATCTGCCGTCAATCGTAATGTTGTTATAAGGGTTTAAATACGTCGTATGCATCGCGCGTTTTCTTTTTACCTGCTGAAGCTCGCCTGCAATTGACTGCTTCAGTCTTTCCATTTCCTTTACAATAAGCTGATCCCATGTCAGGACAAGCCTCATCTGCTTTTGTTCCTCTTCTGAAAGCGGCAGAGATATCTTCTGAATAAGTTCAGACCGTTCAGCCACAAAGTCTTCAATCTGCGCTAAAAGTTCATCGCTTTCGGGCGTATCTTGTATGTGTGACAGCATACTCTTCGTCTCAGTGTATAGTCGATCTATGTTATTCATGCCATCCCGCCTGATCCGTGCCGATCCTTCCGTTCACTTTGAATGGCTTGCTTCCATGCATCTCGAAAATCTGTTACATAGCCTTCAACCTCAGCCAGCATGCTCGTATCACTTTTGATATTTGCCTCTACCAGTCTTCGATACATGTAATCGTACATCGCACCCATGGAATCGGAAAGCTCTATGTTACGGTTCAGTGTATAATTTAATTCCTGAATGATATTTTGCGCTTTAATCAGATTTTCATTTTTACGTTCCATATCATCGTTCTCAATGGCCTGGGATGCAAGTCTTATAAATTTCAAACAGCCATTATACAGCATAAGCGTCAGTTCACCGGGTGTAGCGGTATTCACTGAATTTTGCTGATAAGCTGTATAAGGATTTTGGATCGCCATGTGTCATCCTCCAAATTACTTTTATTGTACAAGAAGCTGTGATAAATAGGACGATTGTTCGTTCATTTTTTGAATCGCAGACTCCATTGCACTGAATTTTGTATAATAACGGTTTTCAACGGTATTCAATCGGTCCTGCATTTTAGTGATATCAGTGCTGATCGTGTTTAAATTTTTACCGATTGTGTAGTCACTGGTTCCCATTGTCGAGTTTCCGGCTTTTGCTTCAATGCTTTTCACTGTGCTTTTCAGTGTGTCACCGATGCGTTTCATAATTCCTTTTTCACTATAGGCACTGCTGTTGGTCCCGTTTGTAAATAAAGCGGCAACACTTTGCGGATCTTCTTGTATTTTTGCCTTTAGTTTTGTTTCATCAATCTCTAAATGTCCCCGCAATTGATAAGCACTTGAGGTTGTGATGCCAAATTCAGTCAATTGATGCGTTTTTCCATCCACTGTTACTTGAGAGTAAAAATCAGTTCTCATTTGGTTCGTACCCGTGCTTATACTAGTATCATTTCTCAGTAAACCGCTTTTTGCCTTCTCTTCCCAGAGTTCTACCTCTTTATCGGACATTGCTTCTTTTTGTTCACTCGTCAGCGGAGTATAGTCTCTGTATTTTTCTTCGTGCAGCTTTTCATTCAGGCTGTCAACCAATTCATTGTATTTATCTACAAACTCTTTAATTTGGTTATAAATTCCGTCAACATCAGTAGAAACAGATGTAGTAACAGGGCCTGTGGTTGCTGTTGTATTTTTGAGCGAGTAGGTAACACCGTTAACCGTAAAGTTGTTTGTCAGCTTCTCCATTTCAAAGCCATCGATTGTGACTTTTGCATTTGTTCCTTCTTTGTAAGCAGTGAGCTTATTATCTGCGTCTAAAGAAAAACCAAGCTGGCCGGACATAAAGTCGGCAGTAGCAGAATCTGCAGCCTGTATGCTGCCTCCTGCGCCTGTTGCTTTTGAAGAAAACGCAATCGTTTCTACATACTCGGTACCATTCCAAATTTTATCTTTAAAGGCTGATACTCCGAGATCGGAGGTGTTAATTTTAGAAATCACATTATCAATCGTATCAGCGCTCGTCACACTGATGTTGACGGTTTTTGCCGTTGTCTCGCCAGGCGCAACAACGTTAAACGCCAAATTATAGTCGCCTTGTGTGTATCCCGCATAATTATCGGCCTTATACGTTGCCGCCGTTGCCAAGCTTGCCACTTCAACCGTAGAAGAAGAGTTTGGCGCGGTTGCGCTTCCTGTAGCAGTTAACACAGACTCATTGGAGCTTGTCACTGTTTTGCTCTGATACGTACTCGGATATGTCAGCGTATTTTTAGACATATAATCTTGCAATTCTTTTATTTTTGTATTTACTTCACGATAGCTGTCACGCTGCCATTCAAGCGTCTGCTTTTTTTGCGTCAGCCTGTCAAGCGGCGCTCTTTCTGTCTGCATTAGCTTTGAGACGATATCATCTATATCCATTCCTGACGCCAAACCTGTTATTCTCATGACCATTTCAAACACTCCTCATCTACTTTTTTTCATCTACAAATAACCCAAGAAATTCAGTCATAGCCGCATAAAAATCAAGCCACTGTTTCGGCGGAATTTCGCGGATGACTTCATTTGTAGAGTCCTCTATTACCTTTACGTAGTATTCATTTAACTTTTCGTGGAGCTCAAACTTCAGGTGAACTTGCGAAGGTTCCAAACGCTTGTTCATTTCCCCTACCATTTCAGCGAGATGGGTATATGAAACTTGCTGAACAGGAACCTCACCCTCATGATCTTTTTGATTATGTATTTGAGTATCATAACGATCCCAAACAGGTTGTAACGTAGTGAGCCTTTCAATGTTCAATTGATCATCCCCTATGCCCCAATCTACCGTTTATATCGACTGAGTAGAGAGAAGATTACACATATTTTTGGAAAAAAACTCATCCGTTTTAGATTTCTTGTTTGGATATATCTTTATCAAGTTAGCGGAGAATCCGATTATTATATCATGAGTTGACGATATATAGCAGGGGAACCATTCGGGGGTCAAACATATAAAAAAGGACCCGGCAACGCCAAGGTCCTTTTTAAAATTAACGTAACAATTGAAGTACGTTTTGCGGCTGTTGGTTCGCTTGAGCAAGCATCGCTTGAGAAGCTTGAGAAAGAATGTTGTTCTTTGTGAACTCGCTCATCTCTTTCGCCATGTCAACGTCACGGATACGAGACTCAGCAGCTGTTAAGTTTTCACCAGAAGCGCCTAAGTTGTTGATTGTGTGCTCTAGACGGTTTTGTACCGCACCAAGTTTTGCACGTTGGTTCGATACACTTTTAATAGCATCGTCAACTGATTGTAATGCAGGGTCAAATGTTGCTGCAGTCCCATCAAATGCAGTTACATCCAATCCGTTCACTCCAAGATCCGAAGCTTTCATACTTTCAATATTTACACTTAATTGCTGACCGCCGTTAGCTCCAATTTGGAATGTAAGATTAGCAGTACCATTAGCAAAAGAACCGTCTAATAGGTTTTTACCGTTAAATTGTGTACGGTCTGCAATCCCTTTACTTCCAGCTTCTCCACCGATCTCTTCAATCAGAGAGTCAATCTCATCTTGAATTGCTTGAAGATCTTCAGTTTGTTGTGTACCTGTGTTTCCTGCTTGAACAGTAAGTTCACGCATACGTTGAAGGATGGCATGAGTTTCAGTCAATGCACCTTCAGCTGTTTGGATAAGAGAGATTCCGTCTTGAGAGTTTTTAGAAGCCATTTCTAAACCTCTGATTTGTCCTCTCATTTTTTCAGAGATCGCAAGACCTGCTGCGTCATCTCCCGCACGGTTAATACGAAGACCTGAAGAAAGCTTTTCCATGTTCTTCTGGCTCGCACTGTTGTTTGAAGACAAACGGTTCAGTGTGTTAAGTGCTGCGATATTGTGGTTAATTCTCATTGTTATGTTCCTCCCTGAATATGTTGTTAAGGCACGTCCTTGTGCCTCATTTTTTATAACTGGCGGAGTCTTTTGCGTCTCCTCCCGGCTACATCATTAATATCGGATTGTCTCTGATATTGTTAATAGAAAAATAAAAAATCCTCACTTTTTTTGTGAGGATAATGCGGAGATCATATCGCTCGATAACGCTGCCGCACGGTTGTTTTCTTCCTGGATGGTCAAGTATATTTCTTTCCTGTGAATATCAATATGCTTTGGGGCGTCAATTCCCAGCTTCACTTGATCACCTTCAACCGAAATGACTTTCACTTCAATATCAGCACCTATTTGAATCGCTTCGTTTATTTTCCGCGATAAAACTAGCATGATTGCCCTCCAATCGGATGCTTTGTCGTATATGAGGAGTCGTGTAAAACGACTTGCTTAGCCTTCATGTTCTTGCGATTCACAATAATGGGAGCCAATAAATTGGCAGTCGATTTTTCGAACGGCTCAGCCATGGTCAATATGGTCATGACTTCCACGTCTTCAATGTTATCAATAGCCAAAAGTTCGGCGGTTGATGCATCAAGGTCAAATTCATAGTTCTTAAAAAAGATGAACGGACTGACAACGATGAACGCAAGATTTTCTGAAATGACGGACTGCAGCGCCACGAATGGAGAGTCTTCTGACAGCGGAAGAATAACGAACTGTTTTTC
This sequence comes from Bacillus sp. 11C, assembly GCF_055486375.1. Lineage (NCBI taxonomy): Bacteria > Bacillati > Bacillota > Bacilli > Caryophanales > Bacillaceae > Bacillus > Bacillus sp. 11C. The sequence continues at coordinate 29,935 of NZ_JBUPVZ010000008.1, read as the reverse complement.
TTCTAAAAAGCCTGGAATCCCGCTTTCAAAAAGAATAATTTGTTCTTCTTTTACGTTCATTTGGCCATGGTACTTCGTTTGAATGATCATTGTTCACGATCCTTTTCTGTTTACTTTTCGGATGATTCTTTCGGGTATTCTACATCTATTTTTAAATCAGGGTATTGCAGCATGTCAACCTTAACGTTCCCCGGCGTATAATCCACAATTGGCTTATTCGGTTCAGCCTGAATGACAGGCTTTTGCGGCGTAATCTGAATATCAAGCTGTGACGGGGTATATTGTATTTTCACTCTTGAAAGAGACGGGGCATAATGTTCGCCTAATTGAATTTGTTGCATTTCAGAGTTCCTCTTTGCTTGTAAAGCAATTGGGTTCCCTTTGTTTTCAATCCTCATAAGCTCGTCTCCTTCTTTTACAGTTCGGGCTATTCCCGCCATTACATCCTCATGCCCTTGTTGGGCGGCTTCTTCAATTCTTTTGAAAATATGTTTTCTGTCTAATTCTTCCCATGCTTGCGTTTGGTCAATCGTGAGTTTTCCTGGCGTCACCGATATTTCCATTTCCGCGCTTGGCTGTTCGATCTCAAGATCGGCTTGCGGCTGCTCCATTTTTAAGGTGGCAGGCGTTGTTGTTAAACCAATTTTTCCGTGAACATTTTGCATAATCAATCTGGGAATTTGCATCACTCTACCTCCTGAACTATAAAAAAAGCGAACTCCAGAGAGCCGCTTACTTTAAAAAGTCAATCAATGTAGGCTGAACAATTTGCGCATTTACAGCAAGGGTAGCCCTATGCACGCTTTGCTGCGCAATAAATTCTGTTATTACTTTTTCCAGTTCTACATCTTCATTATCAGACAACACTTTTGTAGATGTTTCTTCTTGAGCTGAAAGCCTAGTATTAATCAGTTCAAGACGATTGTATCTTGCTCCAAGATCAGAACGTTCAGCGCTCATGCCATTAGAAAATTGATCAATATCATCTAAAACGCTGTCCATGCCATCGAGTGAACCTGAACTAAGTGCTTGCTCAAATGAGTCAAGCATTTCAAATACATTTTGTCCGCTTTCAGAAGTGCCCCCAAAAGCTGACTTTGGATCTGAATTCACTTTTAAATTCATATTATTTGATATATTGACAACAACATCAGCAGTATCGGAAATGGTATAAGTTCCGTCTCCATTATCAGTAACCGGTGGCTTGTCTGAATTTGTTCCGTTAAAGATATATCTGCCGTTAACTTGTGTATTCGCAATTTTTAAAAGCTGTTCCTTTAACTGCTTTACTTCTACACCAATCGCTTGCCGCTCATCTTCACCATTTGTGTCATTTTTAGCCTGAATAGCTAAATCTTTGACTTTCGATAAAATGTCAATTCCTTCAGTAATGTTTGTTTCTGTGTTTTCAAGCCAGGTAAAAGCTTGAGAAGCATTACTTTGATATTGCTGAACCTGAGATAATTGCGTATGGTATTTTAAGCTCTTCATAGCTACGACAGGATCGTCAGAAGCTTTTGAGATTTTTTTCCCTGAAGAAATCTGTGATTGAAGTTTATCCAGCTTCGAGTAGCTTGAACCGATATATCTCAATGAGTTTTGCTGAATCATGCCTTGTGTTACTCTCATTTGATCTACCTACCTTCCTCCGACACCCATGCCGTTAATCACTTTATCAAGGATTTCGTCTTGTAAAGTCACCATTCTCGCGGCAGCATTGTATGCGTGTTGGAATTGAATCATATTCGTCATTTCTTCGTCTAAAGAAACTGCGCTCATTTGCTGACGGTTGATGTCGGCGTCGTTAAGCTGTGTTTCAGTATTAGACGCGAGCCGATTAGCTTCTTGCGCTTTAATTCCAAGCTCGCCAATCAGTCCTGCATAATAATCCAGCACACTTGTTTTTGTGCCATTAATAGTAATATCGCCAGTTAAAACATTCGCTAACTTTGTTGCATTTGCATTGTCATTGGCTGATCCAGTTAGTGAGAAAGCAATGTTCGCGCCTTTTGAATCTAATATGCTGTCAGCAATTTTAATCTTGCCTGCTGCTCCTTTTGCCGGCTCAGACTCACCTCCGGTAAAATCAAAAAAGTCCCCGCCTTGCTCGCCGCTTTTGGTTAAACCATTTCTGTGCACTTCATTGAAAGCTTTTGCGAATTCAAGCACCATATGATCAAGGTCAGAAAGCATATCCGGATATACGCCCTTTTCTTCGCCGCCTGCTGTTACATATCCGTAAGACTCTATAAATCCTAAAAGGGATCCCTTACTGCTGAATGACTCAGCCTGTACAGCAGCGCCTCCGATTGAAATACTTGATACTAAACCCGTTTCATTATCATAATTGGCTGCAAGTTCTGAAACCTCATAATTCTTACCGTCCAAAACAGTTCCCAGCGACTGTTTATTTTTATCGAGGATTTCAATTGATACAGTTCCTTCAGCAGAAGCAAGTGCATTCCCGCCTGATTTGTTATAGCTGAATTTGATATCAACCATTGAGGATAATTTATCGATCAGCAAATCCCGCTGGTCATATAAACCATTCGGAAGAAGCCCGACCGGCTCCACTTGCGCAATTTGCTTATTTAAACTGTTTAATTGAGAAAGCAGAGAATTGACATCTAATACAGTAGTATCTAGCTCCGCTTTTAAGTTTGATTGGACATTTGTAAGTGATTCAGAAAGATAATTAAACGTTTCTGCTAAAGCTTTTCCTTTTTCAGCAACAACAGAACGCGCGCTGTCTTCGTTTGTATTGTTTGATAACTCCTGAAGGGAATTCCAAAACGAATTGAGCACACTGTTTAAGCCGCTTTCATCCGTCTCATTTAAGATGCCTTCCATTTGGGACAAAGCTTTGGCCTTGGTGTCGTAGTAACCGGCACTGTTGTTTTGAAGACGGTATTGGTAGTCAAGAAAGATATCTCTTATTCTCTCAACTGACTTGCCTTGAACACCCGTTCCCATTTGTCCCGCGGTTTTTTCTGCGTTTTTTGATACAGCAGGAAAATAGTCAGTTGCTTCCAATGAGACCCGCTGTCTTGTATAACCGTCTGTATTGGCATTTGCCACGTTATTTGCAGTAGTGCTTAACGCTGCCTGCTGAGCGCTTAACGCCCGCCTTGCAGTTTCAAGCCCCATAAAGGTAGATGTCATGTTCTGAATTCCTTTCTGCTAAGCTTTTGAATCAAATAGTTTCATTCGGCTGCTTTTCGGAAGCTCAGCTTTAATTGATTTGCTGTAATTGAAGTTATTTTCCTTAGGAACCAGCATATCGTACGAAATTGAAATGAATTGCAGCGCGTCTCTCGTCAGCTGCCTATTCATCTCATTCACTTCCTTCAGACGTCCGATAGCGTTAGAAAGAGACTCATATAGTTGTTCCAGCTCTTCCTTTTCACTGCCTGAAGTTTTGGCGATACATGCGGAAATGGTGTTGTTTTCACTGTATCCGAGAAAGGCGGAAGTTGCTTTGATCCGGTCATCTTCTGTCTGTCCGATTGCTTGTATATATTTTTGCTCTTTTGTCAAAATGTTAGAAAGCTCTTTTGTTTTGCCGGCCTTGAGCGCTTCCGTCTTTTCCTGAGACAGCGTGAGCAGGTGCTCATGCAGAACGCAAAGTCGCTTCAATTGGTCAATAATTGGCTTTGCTGACATGGGCTTTCTCCTTTTTATTGCTTTTTATAAAAATTAACAATATTTTTCGCTATATGATTTGCGTCCACTTTGTATGACCCGTTTTCAATTTGCGCTTTAAGCTGCGCAATTTTTTCCTGGCGGGAACCAGTGACTGCATCAGATGCATTTTGCATTTCTTTAGCCTGTGATGAAATTTCAATTTTATCTTTAGGCTGTGCAGCAGTTTTTTGCACCGCTTGCTTTTCATAATTTTTTTGGTATGGATTAACGGATTGTGTTCCAAATTGATTGATTTTCATAGGATTCCTCTCGCTTTCCGTTGCAGTCTTTAAACAATCTAACCCTTTTATCGACTGCGGTTTCAGTTAGTTTAGGGAATCAGCTGTTTTTGGTATTATAGGCATAGTACGTGTCTTTTTTACTATTTTCCCTCTCGGTTTTCAGGGTATCCTCATGGTCCAAATGATCCATCTGAGCCTTTATATCTGACTGACAAGCCTTGCAGAATTTGCCTTCCCGAATCGATGTCCCGCACCTCTCACATGGGTATGCCAAATTAGGAAGATGAGTGATTTGAATCCGTTTCTGACTGATGAATTTTAATATCAGCTCTTCTTCTACACCTGTTTCCTCTGTTATGTGGTTCAAAGTTGATTGCCGGTTTTCCTGTTTCCTTAAAAACTTATATACAATCTCAAATGACTTTTCTTCTTCTTTAATACACGCCTGACATATGGTTTGCAGCTTTGTTTTTAAAAATAAAGCATTGCATTTTGGACAATTCGCCAGTTCTCCCATCTTTTTTTCTCCTTATCGATAATATATCTGTTAATTTCTAGTGATTATATCGGCATAAAAACAGAATCATTTAGCTTCTGATCAAGGTAAAAGATGCCACTGAACCGGCTTTTCCTTTCTCTAATAAACAGCGGGCTGCAAAATGCAAGGTAGCGCCTGTTGTATAAAGATCGTCTATTAAAATGATATTCATACCTTCAACTGAGTTATTTTTTGTATCAAAAATACGTTCTGAAAGAAGGCGTTCTTTTTTCTTTTTCTTAGACTGTTTCTCATTATTCAAGCGGATGAGGGCATGGCGGATAGGCTGGTCTAAGCATTCTGCGAGGAGCTGTGCCTGGTTAAATCCACGCTCTTTTTCCCGTTCCTTGCTCAACGGAATAGGAACGAGAACAACATGCTTATCGGGGTAAACCTCTGAGAAAGTTGAAGAGAAATCACATTTAAACGCATTTATGATTGCTGCATCTCCTCGAAATTTAAAACGGGAGAGTGTTTCTTTCATCATATCATTATATGTGTAAACTGAACGGTTTTGGCGCAGCAGCAAGCTGTCACTGACCCTTGATTTCCACGCCTCGCAATCCCTGCATAGCGCACGAATGGATTGAGGCCTGCCGCACAGTGAGCAGATATGCCCTGTGATTTTCTTTAATTTGCTTGTGCAGGAATGACAGACCTTTTCGTCAGGCTTTAATAAAAAAAGAGCTCTCCATGTAACAGCTTGAGAAAATTGCGAATCGCATAATAGACAGATCAGTTTATGAATTCCTCCTCCTGCTTCGTTTGGCATAAATCGTTTGGACTTTCTGATACCACAGCAGCAGATTCAGCCAAAATCACAAGCATAGCCGTGTTTTTTTGTTTATCTACCAGCTCAGCTTTCGTATATGCGATCTTTTTAAGATCAGTGACATAGGATGGTCTTACTTTATTTAAAGAAAGTGCCAACACATCGTTTTTGCATACTTGGCAAGTACAGGTCATATGAAGCTGGTCCATATATCGGTCGAGCAGTTCTTTCATTACGATTTCTTTGGAATTGACAAGCATTTTTACAGCTCCTCATCATCGGTTATATGAGTATACTGTACCATGTTTTCAAATAATAACTAGTCTGTTCTTTCATTTTTTGCCGCCAAAGCATTCATTTCTTTTATATGCTTTTTTGCATCCAGCATGCTCTTTGTTTTTCCGTAGTGAAAGAAAATAACGTCGCCGTTCGCGTGTTCTTTATGCCGGCCGGTTCTTCCTGCGATTTGCACAAGTGCGCTTTCCGTAAAGATAGGCGATTCGGCCCCTAATATCCCTGTTTGTACCTTGGGGACAGTGACACCTCTTTCTAATATTGTTGTTGTGATTAAAAGATCAAACTGACCGTCTCTAAATTGCTTTACTTTTTCTTTTCTGTCCTTATCTTCCGCATGAACAGACGCTGTTCGGCAATGAACATCTTTAAAGCAGGCAGCTGCCTTTTCCAAAACAGAAACGGAGGGAACAAATAAAAACACAGACCTCCCTTCTTTCACATGAAACGCTATCCATCTTTTTACCGCTGGCGGAATTTTGTTTTGGTTTAATTTCTTTTTCCAATTTCCGCACCATAGAAAGCGCGGTTCTGGCAAAGGTTTCTGGTGGTGTCTTGCTGGAATGCGAACTGAATGCAGCTGTCCGTTCAGTGTTTTTCTTTTTAATTCTTTAGAGGGTGTTGCACTTAAATAAACAAGGGTGCTGTTTTTCTTTTTAGCTTTTTGAACAGCGAATTGAAGAGTTTGATCAGCGGAATACGGAAAAGCATCAACTTCATCAACGATGATAACATCAAACGCGTCTTTATATCGCAAAAGCTGATGTGTGGTGGAAATCATAAGCGGAGATAAACACCCTTTGTCCTCGCCGCCTCCGTAAAGTGCCGCAATGTCAGCGCCCTGAAAGGCGGCCTTGAGTCTCGGAGCAAGCTCTAATACAACATCGGTTCGGGGTGTTGCAATACATACTCGCAATCCTTCATTTAACGCTGATTCTATACCGGGGAATAACATCTCTGTTTTGCCAGCGCCGCAAACCGCCCAGATGAGAAGCTCTTCTTTTTTTGATATTGCTTCAATTAAGACATTGGCAGCTTTTTGCTGTCCGCTTGAGAGCTTGCCATTCCAAGTCAGCTTGATAGGCTTCCAATGGGATTCATCTTCCTCTTTCCATGAATATAAAAGCACATCCTCGCTCACTCTGCCCATCATGACACAGGAACGGCAATACAGCTGCTTCTTTCCAGATGAGTAATAAAAAGAAAAATACCGCTGATCATTTTGGCCGCACCTATTACACCTATACTCCCGTTTATTTTTGGATATAGAGTATTGAGCGCCGATATAGCCGTTCTTGATATGCCATTCAATCTTCTCATCGGAAAAGGGGAGTTCAGTTCTGAGCAAATGACGGCCTTGGAGCGTCTGCTGTAATTCTTTTGAGAAAGTAATGTTCTTTTCATCTGGCACAACCAGCATAGCACCGCCTCCTTTCGAGACAGTATGCCTGAATGGAAATTTTCTGTCAAGCTGTGAAAATAAGAATATAAAAAAATCTCCGCTGCTAAAACGGAGATTTTACGTTATTGAAAACACCAGCAAATTCCCAGCGCGCCCTCACCCAAATGAGTGCCGATTACCGCGCCAAAATAACTATTATAAAATTCAACATGAGGGTATTTCGCAGAAAGCTCTTCAATGATTTTCGCTGCTTCTTCTTCTCGATTAGCGTGAATAACCGCAGCACGCATAGGCAATCCTTTACTCGCATCTTCGTCTAAAAGCTCATAAATTCGTGAAATTGCTTTTTTACGTGTGCGAATCTTCTCAAAAGGCACAATTACCTCATTGTCAAAGTGAAGAATAGGCTTTACCTTTAGAAGACTCCCAATAAAGGCTTGGGCGCTGCTTAATCGTCCGCCCCGCTGAAGATGCGCTAAATCATCTACCATAAAATACGCCCGAACTGTCTTTTTCATTTCTTCCAGTTCTTTTATGATATCTTCCGGTGATGAGGCTCCATTTTTGATCAATTCAGCAGCTTTAAGAGCATAAAAGCCTTGAGCCAAACAGCTGATCTCTGAGTCAAATGGATACACTATAACATTGTCAACCATTGCGTCTGCCGCTGCCGCACTGCTGAATGTTCCGCTGATCCCGCTGGAAAGATGGATACTGATGACCGCATCATAAGACTTGCCAAGCTCTTCATACAAAGCAGCCAGTTCGCCGATTGGCGGCTGAGAAGTCGTCGGAAGCTCAGTATGTTTCTTTACTTCCTCGTAAAAGCTTTTCCAGTCCAATTCGATTTCTTCACGATAAGTTTCCTCCCCAAACACAACCTGGAGTGGGATCATATGTATTTGATGTTGTTCACGTATTTCTTTCGGGATATATGCTGTGCTGTCTGTTACGACTGCAATATTCATAGCTTCGATACCTGCCTTATTGCTTTATAACTCTATTGTAAGCGAAACGGCAGCCTAAAAAAAGACCTGCCTAATAAAAGGCAAGTCTCGTATTATACTATCTCATTTCTACCCAGCCATTTTTAATGGCGACCACAACGGCTTGCGTCCGGTCGTTTACATTCATTTTTTGCAAAATATTGCTCACATGGTTTTTGACGGTTTTCTCACTGATAAACAATGATTCGCCGATACCACGGTTGCTTTTTCCGTCTGCAAGCATCTGCAGCACTTCACATTCCCGTCTAGTTAAGATATGTAATGGTCTGCGGATTTCAGGGTAGACCTCATGCTGAGGGTGTGCAGAAACTCCGCTTGTTGCAAGACGGCGGAATTCGTTAACGAGATTGTGAGTAACCTTCGGATGAAGGTAAGAACCTCCCTCGGCAACTACTTTAACCGCTTCAATTAATGTATCAGCATCCATCTCTTTCAGCAGATAACCTCTCGCGCCGGTTTTCAGGGCATGTGTTACATAATTTTCATCATCGTGAATTGATAGAATAATTACTTTAGATTCAGGATACAGCTCTACAAGCTGTTTTGTAGCTTCCACACCATTTACGTTTGGCATATTGATATCCATGATCACAACATCAGGATGATAGTGCTCGACAATACGAGCCGCTTCATCTCCGTCGTCCCCTTCGGCTACCACTTCAAAGGTAGGTTCAAAATCCAATATTCGTTTAACACCTTCACGAAATAACTGATGGTCGTCGATAATAACAATGTTTACTTTAGTCACAAGCCACGCCTCCTTGTATTATTGTTCTATATACTCTAGCATTCGGTCAATATGCCTTTTGGCTCTATTTTACAAATCATAGTCAAAGAGATAACGGAACCTTGATCATAATAAATGTCCCAAGACCTATTTTCGAATCTATTGTTATGGTTCCTTCCAATAAATCTACTCTTTCTTTCATGCCCAACAAGCCGAATGATTTATTTTTCTTCTCTTTCGCTTCCTTCAGGTCAAACCCTTTGCCGTTATCTTTTATCATTAAAATCACAAAATCCTTTGTGACCTCAACTTTGACAGTAATTTCTTCAGACTCGGAATGCTTTAGCGCATTAGACACAGCTTCCTGTGCGAGCCTGAAGAGCGCCACTTCAAACTGGGGCGCAAGCCGCCTATCCTCTGTGTCACCGATACACTGAAAATGTATTTTGACATTACCGTTATATTCCTCTGTTGTATATAGATATTTTCTCAAAGTTGGAATCAGGCCTAGGTCATCAAGGGCCATCGGTCTTAAATCATATATAATCCTTCTCACTTCGTAAAGGGCATTCCGCACATTTTGACGGAGATTTTTAATTTCTTGGAAACCGTCCTCAGTGCCGCGGTCACGGAAAATCCGCTCGATTAATTCCGATCTCATCATCACATTTGCCAGCATTTGAGCGGGTCCGTCATGAATTTCTCTGGAGACCCTTTTTCTTTCTTCTTCCTGCGCCTCAATAATTCTTAAGCCAAAATCCTGTTTTGCCTGAGCATCAGCAAGAAGCATTCCGACTTCGCGCAAATCCTGATTCAGGTAATTAAGAACAACTGTAATTTGGCTTACTAATGATTCAGACCGTTCAATGATTTCCTGAAGGCCTAACAATCTGCGCTCTAAATCATCCCGGCGTTCGCGCAGCTGCTTCTCACGCTGCTGGATCATCGTCAATTCTACCTGCAGCTTGTGGGCTTTTTCGTAAGCATTGCGAATTTCTTCTTCACTGAATCTATGAAAATTGCGGCTGACCTCGGATAAACGGTTTCTCGCATGACGGGTTTGCACTTCAAGTTTATCGCCAAGCTCGATGACTTCATAAACCTGCTGTTTAATTTGTTTCAGTTCTTCAACCAGCTGTTCATACTGCTGGCGTGACTGCTCCCCGATTTGAAAAACCTCATCCTTGCTCCCGTCAACGGTTTTCAGCATCTTCATCAAAATAGAATCCAGAACTTTGGAATCCATCTTTGTTTTATTCATAATTTCCCTCCGTCACGGCGTTGTTATATATTTTTATTATAAATGTAATTGATCTGCAATTTATGTCGAATTATAATGAAAGAATGCGTATATTCTAGAAAAAAACAATTTTATATACCTTCTATTCTTTATGATACCAAATTACGCACAAAAATTCTAAAGACTGTACGAATTTGTATAGGCAGTCTTTTATGCTTAGCAGGAGGGTCAGCAAGCATGCTGCACAGCTATTTTACTGTGAAAGAAACAGGAGAACACGAGATTGTTATAGAAAAATCGCGTTTTATCTGTCATTTAAGCCGTGTTTCTACCGAACAAGAGGCACAGGAATTTATACAGAAAATAAAGAAACAGCACTGGAATGCGACTCATAATTGCTCGGCTTACGTCATTGGCGAGAACGATCATATCCAAAAAGCCAATGATGATGGAGAACCAAGCGGTACAGCGGGAGTGCCGATGCTTGAGGTATTAAAAAAACGCGGCCTTAAGGATACTTGCGCCGTCGTTACACGATATTTCGGAGGCATTAAACTTGGGGCCGGCGGATTAATTCGCGCTTATGGAAAATCAGTGTCTGAAGGATTAAATCATATAGGTGTTGTAGAACGAAAGCTTATGCGCGTCATGCACACTTCCGCGGATTACACGTGGCTTGGCAAGATTGAAAATGAACTAAGAGAATCACAATTTCTGTTAAAGGAAATCCATTATGCCGAAAATGTTGAATTCGAAACATACGTCGAAAAAAAAGAAACAAACACATTTTCTGAGTGGATGACAGAACTGACAAATGGAAAGAGTGATATTAAAGAGGGAGAGTTGACGTATCTTGAAAAAGCCGTCAATCACATAAAGGAGACTTAATAATGGCTGAACGCGTTAGAGTGCGTGTGCGAAAAAAGAAAAAGAGCAAACGCAGGAAAATTTTAAAAAGAATGATGTTATTGTTCGCCCTTGCATTATTGGTAGTCGTAGGGCTTGGAGGATATAAACTTTATAAAACCATTAGCGCTGCGGATGATTCATATGATGCTCTTTCCCGCGGAAATAAATCAAATCTTCGCAGCGAAGTTGTAGATATGAAGAAAAAACCGTTTTCTATTTTATTTATGGGAATAGAGGATTACGCGACCAAAGGACAAAAAGGGAGATCAGACTCTCTTATTGTCGTTACCCTGGATCCCAAAAATAAAACCATGAAAATGCTGAGTATTCCGCGTGATACACGAGTGCAATTAGCCAGTAACACAACCGGAAGCAAAACAAAGATTAATGCCGCTTACAGCAAAGGCGGAAAAGATGAGACAGTTGAAACTGTTGAAAACTTCTTGCAAATCCCGATCGATAAATATGTCACAGTCGATTTTGACGGCTTTAAAGATGTGATTAATGAAGTTGGCGGTATTGATGTAGATGTGCCTTTCGATTTTGATGAAAAAAGTGATGTAAACGAAAGCAAACGGATCTACTTCAAAAAAGGCGAGATGCATTTAAACGGCGAAGAAGCCTTGGCGTATGCCCGTATGAGAAAACAGGATAAACGCGGAGACTTTGGCCGTAATGACAGACAGAAACAAATCTTAAATGCGCTGATTGACCAAATGTCAAGTGCAAGCAACATTGCTAAGATTGATAAAATCGCAGAAAAAGCAAGCGAAAACGTTGAAACCAATATTCGCATTACTGAAGGTTTAGCGCTGCAGCAGATTTACAGCGGCTTCACCAGCAAGAAAATCGACACGTTGAGCATTACAGGATCTGATTTATATTTAGGGCCGAACAACACGTATTATTTTGAACCAGATGCCACAAATCTGGAGACTGTCCGAAAAACGCTCCAAGAGCACTTAGATTATTCTTCAGATACAAGCAGCACTGGCACAGATGAAAGCACAACAACTGATGATACAACGTATTCGAATGACAGCAGCACAAACTCAAACAGTACAACGAATTCAACAACTGATTCATCATATTAAAAAAAATGCCCGATCCTTTAGAGGTCGGGCATTTTTGCGCAGAAAAAAACTCCGGCGTCTTCAGCCGGAGATTTTAATTTCTTTTCACCAGCCGTTTATAAAATTTCGTAAACGGCTTAAATTTTTCATTCACGAGCCCTGTCACTTCTGCTATGATTTGCATAAAAATAATTAAAACGAAGATAATAAACAAAGAGAGCCAAATTGTGGCACTTTTAAGCACGATTGCACTGATGCTGAAAATGAATCCAATGAGATAAATCACAATGACCGACATCCGGTGTGATAGGCCAAAGGCCATCAGTCTGTGATGGATATGGGACTTATCGGGTGCCGAAATCGGCTGTTTGTTTAAAATTCTTCTGACGATAGCAAATGTTGTGTCAAAAATCGGCACACCTAATATAATAACCGGGATAACGATACTGAACAATGTTACGCTTTTATACAGGCCTAATAATGAAAGAATCGAAATACAATACCCTAAAAAAAGTGATCCTGTATCACCCATAAAGATTTTGGCCGGATGAAAGTTATGGAACAAAAATCCAAGCGTACTGGCGATAACCACCAGTGATAGTGACAGAATGAGTACTTTTCCGCCGGATAGCGCCATAACGGCGATCGTTGACAGGCCGATAACAGAGAGACCGGCAGCAAGGCCATCCAATCCGTCAATCAGGTTAATCGCGTTTGTGATGCCGACAATCCATAATACTGTCAGCGGATAAGCCAGCCACCCTAACTCAAATCGTTCTGCTAAAAAAGGCACTGAGAAAAAGTCCATTTTTAAGCCGGTGCTTACAATCATAATGGCTACACCTAATTGAATCAAAAACTTAACTTTTGCACTTAATTGATATTTATCGTCAAGAATACCTAACACAATAATGATGAATGCTCCGACTGTAATAGCCGTCATTTTTGTTTCTGTGTAAATACCGGATGCAAGCACGCCTGCAACCACTCCGATAAATATGGCCAGCCCGCCCATCCGGGGCATGATTTTGTCATGTACTTTTCGATTGCTGGGCTGGTCAACTGCACCTATTTTAATCGCAATCCTTTTTACGATTGGGGTTATGATTAAAACTGTCAGCAGCGAGACAATAAACGCAACAACAATGCGAATCATGCGTTCGTCAAGCATAAAGAAGTCTCCTTTGGGATTAAATAAAGTCTTTATTTATATAGAGAACCGTTCCTTCCATTATACCTTCTCCCTAGTTATTATAACAAGCTTCATCAAAAAGAAACACGTATAATCAAAAAACGCGCATCCCAATTTATAGGACTACGCATGTTTTTGAATCCCTGTATATTTCATGATTTGTTTAAATAAGCAATTCCAATCTTTTTCGCGGGCGATGTTTCGGCGCATTTCTTTATACGTTTCGTTCCCGTGTTGGCCAAGCACTTTTTCGCATGCGGCGATAAAATCAAGCGGATGATCGCCTTCTACATATTCGTATACATACGGCTTCTGCATTTTTGAAGTCGATGGAAGATTACAGCCGACGACAGGCTTTCCAGCGGCTAAAAATTCAAATAGTTTTAACGGAAAAACGGCTTGATTATACGATGAGTTTTTATATGGCATGATGCCGATATCGATAAGCTCCATATATTGAGGAACTTCTTTTGGCTCCGCCGGACCGGTCCATATCACATTGGGAAGCCTCAGCAGCTCTTGAAACGAGACATCGCCATTAGTGGCATCAGGACCAACCCATAAAAATGTCCAATCAGGCTTTTGGAGCGCTGCTTCTTCAATCATTTTAAAATCGAGTTTAGGCTTAATTCCGCCGATAAAACCTAATACGATTCCTTCTCTTCCCTGCAATATGCTGCGATCGGGAGCCGATTTATTTGCAGAAAACAGCTCATATTCCACACCGTTTTCGACAGTATGCACCTTTTCTCTTCCCGCAGTCAGTTTTTTGTCTACTTCTTGGTGGAGATAATCCGATGAACAGGTTATGGAATCTGCACGATGTATAATTCTCAGCTCTGCCGATTTAATGACTTTTCGCCGGAGTTCAGACAGCAGATTTGAACGTCCGCTGATCGGCGCCGCCCATAAGTCACTGCAATCATAAATCACTTGATCCCAAGAATATAGCGAAGACAGCAGCGGGAAACCGGGAAACGTGTACCATAAACAGCAGCGTTCACCGTTTGCAGAAGCAGAAGTCAGCTTATCAAGTAATGGTGATAGCTTATGTCTGTAAAAAACATCTGTATATCGTCCGAAACGAAACATTTTTTTCTGGAGCAAGTCTTTAACAGCGAATTGCCTGATGCCTGAATGAACTTGCTGACATTCATTCCCTTGGGTTCGCAGAGCCGGACAAACCCAAATGACTTCCTTCGTTTCCTCCTGAGCAGCTAAAAATTCCGCCAGCCGGTGCCGCCTGTATCTCAATTGGTCTTTTCCCCATTCAGCAGTGGCAACGATGACATGAATGATTGCTTCTTTTGTTTCCACCTTCATCACCTTTTCTCTCTTTTTGCGGTTATAATCTTTTTTTCACCGCGTTTTTTGCATATTGAACAAAACACCATGTTGCTTTGATGAAATGAAGCCGTTCGATCTCTCTATAGACAAACCACGTTTTTTTCGCAGCCTTCCATTTGTTGCTGGATATCGAGTTATTTACAAGCCGATATTCAGCCAGGCATTCATTCATCCCATAAGCGGTAAACCCTTTTTTTAAAAGAGACAGCCATGTGGCCAAGTCCTGCCGCGTTCTGATATTCGGCATTTGGATCTGTCCCGTTTGTTCCCTGTCAATCATTACCGTCAAGCAGCCGATAATCGTATTTTTCAAGGCGTCATCGTACGTCAGGCTTTCCGGGGCATCAATATATTTATCGAGCGGGGTTCCGTCCTGCGCCATTAAGCTGTAGCCTGTGAAAGAAAACGCACAGGAGCGCTCCATCATAAAATCAAGCTGCTTTTCGAGTTTGTCTTTTTTCCATGTGTCATCACTGTCCAAAAATGCTACAAATCGTCCTTGAGCACGCTCCAATGCTTTGTTGCGGGCAACCGCAGCTCCGCTGTTCTCTTCCAGATACACCACATGAATTCTTTCATCTCTTTCTTCATACTGCTTCAAAATGCCGCGTGTCCCATCCGTTGAGCAATCATCCACGATAATCAATTCCCAATGGGAGTGGCTCTGATCTAACACTGAATGAATCGTGTCTTCAATATAGTCACGCGCATTATAAGAAGGTGTAATGACAGATACAAGAGGTTTCCAATTGGTCATGATCACATCTCCATCGGTATGATTTTAAAAGGACTCTCTAAAAAATTCAGGAATGACAACGAACATAAAGGCAATTGTGAGGCCGATCATAACGCCAAGAACCGCTTTCTTTTTCGGGGACATTCCGCCGCCAGCCGCCTCACTTACGGTTTCAGAATCAGTGATACTGGCTGCTTTCAGATTAAGCTTTGTGTTTTGCAGCTCATACAAAAATCTTTCTTTATCCACTTTGGAATCCTCACTCACCGTCTCGCCTTCGAGCGCGTCTATACTGCGGCGGATGACGGCTTCTCTTTCTGCGTACAGTTTCTGATCGTTTTTGAGAAAGGTGGAGGAAATGGCGTTTAAGACAGATTCCGTTTTACCCTTATCCTCGTCGCTATAGCCCAAGGTCAGTAAAGATTTGGATTCCGCTTTGATGGTAAGCTTCTCCTTAATCTCAGCCAAATCTTCAGCCTTTTCATCAGGAAGGGCCTCCTTCAAAAAAGAGTCGCTCTTGAGCAAAAGGGGAATCTCCTCTATGTTGTTATAAACCGGATGATCATATCTCCCCACAGCTAAAGTGTCTTCAGCTGTATAGCGCTTTTGGTCGGCGATCTGGGACGGCAGGATATACCCCGCCGCACCTAATATAATTGGCACCGCTATGATCCAAATGATATTTTTTTTCATGCGACGGGCTATTTTTATCAATATATGGTTCATATAAGTCTCCCTGCTTTTTGTAGTCTGTTTATCTGTACACCGGTTCAGGCATCTGTCTGGATCGCCTTAACACATTCACAGCGGCGATGACGAGGGCCAGAAACACCCAATGAAAAAATAAATTTGAAACAGAGCTTGGGCTGATACTTGATGCCAAGAAACTGACCAGAGCAGTAATAAGCCCTTCTGTGATCAGTTTTGACTGCTTTTCTAATTTTCTTTCATAAAATTTATAAAGCACCCATATAAGGTAGGCATAAACGGCGAGATATCCCAGCATAATGAACAAGCCAAAGTTAGCAAGGATTTCAACAAGCCAGTTGTGCACCTCTGTCACATCGTCAGTATCATATAAAGCATAGTGCTCAAGATAATAGGATACATTCCCTGCTCCGACTCCGAATCCGTATGAATCAAGGAAAAAATGCCACGCGTTTTTCAGCAGATTGGCCCGGCCCACATTGGATGGAAGCCTGTCATGAAATGAATGCAGCGTCTGCGGAGCCATAAACAGCTCCCAAAACTTTGAATAAATCCGGCTGGCGAATAGAACTGCAAAAATGGCAACCCCTGCCGCTGACACCCATATGGCCATTTTCTTGAGAACAGGCGGCAAAACAATGAAAATGTAGACAGCAATGCCTGCAAAAATGCCGAGAAGGCTGGCCCTTGAACCGGTAGCAAAAATTAAATACAGCGCACAGAGCGAGAGCACAAGGCCAATCGCCTTGAGGTATCCATTCTTTATGTTTTTCATCATCGTGATGTAAAAAAAGAAACTGATCGATAAAAAGGTCGCAAAGTCATTTTGATTAAAAAAGACAGATGTCGGATAATGCTGCTTATATTCCGGTCCGCTGTACAGTGTTGAACTCGGGAGATGGTGATGGGTCATGTGATTGTAAAAACCGATGATCATCAGAAACACTGTCATGACAAGCCAAATCGAATAAACCATCATCAGCTGCTCCATTTTTTGCACGTACATGACAATGATGTAAATGAAGAAGATACCCATAGCCAACAAAGCCAAATATTTGATACCGGCTGTCACCGACTTGGCCCACAGCAGGGAAACAAGGCCGTATATAAACCAAAAGGCGAAAAAGAGCAAGATCCCTTTCACTTGCAGTCCGTTCCATCTTTCAATATGTGTTCGATTCCGAATCATACCGATCACATGGAGACATCCCGCTGCAAGGAGCAGAAGCCTGTAAAGGAACAAACTGAAAAAACCAAGATGAATCGCGAAAAATGCATTATTTAAAAAAGTGCAGGCGATCAATATATAGATAACAGCCATAAAAAGCCGTTCTTTTGTTGTAAATGCGGTTGCAAGCGCTAGCGCAAACAGCCCGATTACCAATACCGCGAGCACGGCAGCCATCTGCATGAAACCTGTATGTGTGCGATTGGCTCCCAGCAATAGGATGATCCCAAATATAACAGCGGCCAATAATGCAAGCGTATGGACCGCTGAACGTTTGATACTCACATGTTTAACCCCTTTCCTGATGTTTCAGGAGCCGGCGGCCGAGCCTAAGCAGCCGACAGTTTCAACCCAAGTAACACTTTTTCTTTTTATAAATTGACACTCCCAAAGTCTTTAGCCAATTCCACGAGCGGCAAGCCCGGAAAATACCTGTCAGAAGGTTCCTTTCCCCGAACAGCGGGACGGCCGATAGAGTGGTAAATGTATCCGGCTGCCTGCATCTCCTCAAGTGAGAATAAATTTCTCCCATCGATGATGATTGGCTGTTTTAAGATAGTTTTCACTTTTACAAGCTCCATTTCTTTTACTTCCGGCCAATCCGTTAAAACCAGGCATGCATCTGTGTCCTCAATCGCATCATACACATCTGTGTAATACTCGACCTGTTCGCCAAGGATTGCTGAAGCTTCAGGAATCGCAATCGGATCGTATGCTTTTACATGTGCGCCCAGCTGCTGCAGCATCGGGATAATATCTAGAGCAGGAGCGGATCTCACATCGTTTGTATTCGGCTTGAAGGCCAATCCGAGGACGGAAATGGTTCTTCCTTTGATGCTTCCCATAACAGTTAAGAGTTTATCTACAATATGAACGCGCTGCTTTTCGTTCGTTTCAATGACAGCTTCAATGAGCTTGAATGGATAGCCGGCCGATTTTGCGATTTGAAGCAGTGCGGTTGTATCCTTTGGAAAACACGAGCCGCCAAATCCAATACCTGCTTTTAGGAACTTCTTGCCGATACGGCTGTCAAGCCCTACGCCATCAGCAACTTTCGAAACATCTGCGCCGACTCGCTCACAAATGTTTGCGATATCGTTGATAAAGGAAATCTTTGTCGCCAGAAACGCATTTGCGGCGTATTTAATCATTTCTGCACTTTCTAAGTTTGTTTTAATGACAGGAGTGTAGAAAGGCTTGTGCAGATCCTCAATGATGGCAGCGGCTTTATGGCTTGTTGAGCCAATCACGGCACGCTCCATATTCATCGTGTCATGAATCGCTGAGCCCTCCCGAAGGAATTCAGGGTTAGATACAACATCAAAGGAGTATCTTCCTTTTGAAGCTTTTTGAACGATAGATTGAACCAGTTTTCCTGTTCCAACCGGGACTGTGCTTTTATTTACGATAACTTTATAGCCGTTCAGGTGCTCACCGATCGTTTTCGCCGCCGCTTTGACGTACGTTAGATCAGCTTCACCTGTTTTGGACATCGGGGTTCCGACTGCAATATAAATAATGTCAGATGCCCGAATGGCGGACGGGATATCGTTAGTAAAGGACAGACGCTGATCCAGCACATTTTTTTCAACTAAGTCTGCAAGCCCTGGCTCATAGATTGGGATTACCCCATTTTTCAGACTTCTAATTTTTGATTCATCGATATCACAGCAAGCAACTTTATTGCCGATCTCCGCAAAGCAAGTGCCTGATACGAGTCCTACATAACCTGTTCCAATGACAGCTATTCTTTTCACAGCGATCATCCCTCTCCTGTAAAATGATTGTCCTCTTTATATTGGTCGCAGTTTCTTACGATTAAACGGACGTTTTCACGACCGTCTGATACTGATGATACAAGGCCTTGGCATTTTTTCCGGCGTCAAATTGTGCCTGCACGATTTCATACAAATCATCGGCTATTTCCGGTTTCCACATTTGCTCATGTTCATACAGAGCAATCGCTTCCGCCAAGGCTTGAGCAGACCTCGGTTTAATCAGCAGATGCCGATGCTTACCGAATAACGATGCCACTCCGCCAACATCCGTACAGATGACAGGAACCCTTAGCGCGAGCGCCTCAATCACGACAGTCGGCATCCCCTCACTGTAAGAAGGAAGCACGAACATGTCTGCCGCAAGCAAATAGTCTCTCACCTTATGATTCGGCACTTGGCCTGTGACGATATGCCCTTTTTGCATCAACATGGACTTTGCAGGACCGTCCCCGACAAAGACTGCCTTAGGAGGTTGCTTCAATGACTCGATGGCGTCAGACAGTTCAAAAATGCCTTTCTCCCTGACGAGCCGGCCCACATAGACGGCCAGACGCTGATCGAGCGGGAGCCCGAGTTTTTTTCTGGTTTCTTCTTTTGTCTGGTCATTCTCCTGAAAGCGGCTGAGCTGTATGCCGATCGGCAGAACCGAGCTGTCCAAGCCGGAAAGCTTTTTGGTTTCTTCCTGAAGCTTGTGGCTGACTGCTAAAACAGCTGACGCGGAACCTATCGCACGATTGAAGGCTTTAAACGCCCCTTTGCTGTAATGCGGATAGACATTCACATCACTGCCGTGCAAGGTCAGGACATATGGAATTCGCTTTGACTCCGACACGACTGCCGCAGCCCCGCCCGATGGCATGGCAAAGTGCGCATGAATCAGATCCGGATGTAAGTCGCACTGTTTCATCATTTTTAAAACGGCTGTTGCGATCCTCCGATGAGGCTGCGCCCACTTCAGCTGGCCGGGAACCGCTCGATAGAAAGGCCGGTAAACCGGTATCCCCTTCCTAATCTCATACTCCGGTCTGGCATCCTTTTTTCGATATGTCTTTTTCAACATGCGGACAGGCGCGGAATGAAAAGGCCGCGGGCATATCACGGTGATATCAAGCCCAAGTTTTTGCAGCTCTTGGACCTGTGTCTCATGAAACACACCCTCACCGGGTTTCAGACTGCTCGGATATACGCTTGTGATCCACAAAATCTTCATGACAAACGTCCTTTTCTTAGTAGTTTACTTTTCATTTGAGGGTACGCTTTTACCAAAAGAAAAAGATAGCACAGCGCCCCGGCCGCCACTGAAATGGCCAGCCGCATTTCTGCCTGCAGACTGAAGTGTTCCGTACCTAGGCTTACACCAAACGCGATGATAGCCATCACGACTGTGATCAGAAACGGCTTTATAATCGACTGGAAGTAGGCCGAAAGATTAAGCTTGATGACATATGCCAGCAGCCAGCGGCCGATCAGGAAATTGAAAACACTGATGATGGCATATACCCATGCGACAGTCAGCAGACTTCCCGTCTGAACGGCTGCAAACAGTGACAATCCGTACAGCAGCAGCACACCGGAATCCCAATAAAATGCTAAGTCCGCTCTTCCTTTAGCAAGCAGCACAGATCCATTTGGATTCATGAGCACTCTTAGTATCCCGACAATGGCCAGAACATTGAGAACCGGTACAGCAGCGAGCCATTTTTCTCCGAAAACCGCTGCGATAAAGGCGTCTGACACAGACACGAGCCCGATTAACAGCGGAAACGAAACAATCGCCAGCATCTTTGTCATATTCAGAAAGCCTTCTCTGATCACGCTGTTTTCATATTTGTTTTTTGCGAAAACAGGGAATGCCACCCGTGTCACAATCGGATTGATTTTCAATACCGGAATGGTGACAATCTGGTAAGCAAGGTTATAAATCCCCAACGCTTCAGCACCGATAAACCGTCCGATCAAAATCATATCGATATTCGCTCCCAGCCTGTTCACAAGACGGGATGAAAGCTGAAAAGCTCCAAAGGAAAAGAACGCCTTCATTCCCCTTAAGTCAAAAACAAAAGCGGGGTGCCATTTTTTTCGGTATACGGCCCAATACAAAATCCCTTTACTGGACTGCAGCAGCACTTGAGAAATGACGTACGCTAAAATCGCGTCCATCATAAAAACCGCAATCGCTAAATATCCGAAGGACAATGCGTTTGAAAAAATCTCAATTTTGCTTAACGTATTAAAATGCAGCTGCTTTTGCAGCATATACTGGTACTGCTGTCCGATTGGCGCAATCAAAAACATAATCGCTAAAATCCGAATCAGAAACACCAGCTCTTCTCTTTGATAAAATCCCGCAATGGCGGGACTGCTCACATATAAAAGAACAAACAGCAAAACGCCGGTCATAATGTTAAGCCAATACAAGGTTGACAGCTGGCGCTCCGTTGCGTCATCCCTCTGAATTAACGCCGCGCCAAATCCCATATCAAGCACAATCTGGGCGAACACTGTAACCGTTGTGATCATGCCGACGAGTCCAAATTCCGTTAAGGTCATCATATTTCCTAGCAGGGCAAACTGAACAATTTGTATGACTGTAATGCACATCGTCGAAATACTTGTCCACTTTGCGCCGCTTATGATCTGTTTTGTAATACTTGGCATCATATTCCCTACTTCGTTTTAAGCTCAGACTGATGGCAAATGCAGATGTTCAGTTTTATCTTGCACCATCACCTGTCCACACTACTTTACAAGTTTTTAACATAATTTTTAATTCTAAAGTGAAAGTCAGATTTCGAATGTAATATAAATCAAATATCAGTTTTTCCTTCGGCGTCATATCATAACCGCCGTTCACCTGAGCCCAGCCGCTCAATCCCGGTTTAACAGCCAAACGCTGTGTAAAGTCTGGAATCTCATTCTGGAATTTTTCTGTAAACACTGGACGTTCCGGACGAGGGCCTATCATACTCATATCGCCTTTCAGCACATTAAATAGCTGAGGAAGCTCGTCAATTCTCGTTCTTCTGATAAAAGCTCCGATCCTTGTCACCCGCGGATCTTGCTTCTGCGCCCAAACAGCCCCAGACTTCTCGGCATCTATTTTCATGGAACGAAGCTTATAAAGCTTAAATCGTTTCCCGCCTTTCCCTACGCGTTCCTGCGTATAAATGGCAGGCCCCGGCGTCTCCAAACAAATCAGTATTGAAAATACCGCAATCATTGGCAGCGCAATCGTCAATCCAATGAGCGCAAACCAAATATCCATTACGCGCTTTACTGCTAAATAACGAGCCGCCTTTTCAGACAATGTAAAAGAATGTATTTGCTGAACTGAGAATTCACGACTCACATTCATGCTTTTCTCTGCACTCACTGACACACACCTCACGATTTGTTTGGGATGTTATGATGACCTATGCCAGTCAGTTTAGCAGACGGATGTTAATTGGATGTAAATGGTATGTTAAGAAGTGTGAATTTGTTATTTTTTCTGACATTTAACTGTAAACTTTTTATTGTTTTAGACACTTTTTTTAAAAATTAAGCATATTGTATAAAAAAGAGACAAACCATTTTTCAGATTTGTCTCTTTTCTCTGTGAAGCATTTAATATTGAAAATAAAATTTTGATTTAGAGGTTAACAGCTTATATTGAACCTCAACTGTTTTACGAAAGACTAACATTGATTTTCGTTCCACGTTCTTTGAGTCGAGGATAATTTCTTGGTTATCCACTTTTGCACTGATTTTATTTTGAGAAGTGTTTATCGCAAAATCAATTAATCGATGTTCTTTCTGGACATGAGCTAGCTGCTCAAGCATACTCTGCACGTTAACCGTCAATTTCGTACAATTAGGCTCTAAATCAATACGTTTTACCGGCAAGGAAATTTCAGCCTGACCGGTATTGACAATGATTTTTGAATGATTTGGCAACCAGATTTGCTTATCTTTCAAAAGGAATGATAAATCTTTGGATTCTGTTTCGTAAGAAAGTTCAGCTTCTGTATAAGCATGTTTCTTGATATCAATCGAAAGATTATCATAGTTCATGGTGAAGTATGGTCTGGCGCTGTAGACAAATAAAGAATTATGCCCTAAATACATTGTTTTGGTTGAATATTTGTACGGCGCCCGTTTGTTTCCGATTCTTCCCCTTAGTTTGTAGCCGTCTATAGATGATTCAATAAAGAAATCCCAAACGCCTAAGTCTTCTTCAGCAGAGGCTAATTCATCAAACTTACACTCAAATGTAAACGTTGAGTTTTCAAATGAAACTGGAGAAAAATATTTTTCTGCTTTTGTACTGCGATGAACAAACACTCCTGTTAGTGATTGGTTATTATTTGTTTCTTCATCTACCAATGTGTGTCTCATCGTTCCCTCAATGCTGAGGCTGCGATCGCTGAATTCAATATTTTCCAGATAATGTTCAAGCTTGTTTTTATCATTTACCTTTAACAGTTCTTCAGAAATGGAATAACCCTCTAAGCTCGGATAACGCGCAATTAAATTCCCGTTATGCACAGTACAGTACTTTTTAATATCCTGTTCCTCTCGTTCGTACTGGGTTAACCCTTGCAAGTCATTATTCCGAATAAACAGCAGCCTTAATTTGATATGCGAAAGCACTAATTGATCCACCACTTCAGGCACTGTTCGTATAAATGACGCCAGATAGTGAAACCATTCTGCTCTTTCTTCGTCTTTTTTCAATTTAATCGTGACATTTCTGGTCCGTGAAAAATCAAAATGCCTATTTAAAAATACCGCCATCAGCTTCATTTTTCTGTCTTCTTCAAGGTCACTCGCTCTGACTGCATGAATAATATCTTCCATTGCTTCATAAAAATTATCTGGAGAGACATAAGCGCCGCTCATATGATCTCCGTCTCGTTTGACCGCATAGTAATAATCATAGTCAGCTAAAACAGATATTTTCTTTGCTTTCAAATATGCCTTCATCGTGAAGACCTGATCCTCTGCCGCCTTTATATGAGTAGGAAACGTTAACTGATTCTCTTTCAAAAGTGAATTCCTATATAATTTTGTAGGTCCCAGACTAAAAATAATTCTGGAGTCTACAAGATCCACATCAGCGTTTGTTTCGTTAAACATTGATTTTGGAACGCCTCTGCCGTTTACCCCTTTTAATTTTCCTAAAGTAATATCTGATTGATTTTCTTTTGAGAAATTATACCACCTCAACAATGCTTCATTTCCCAGATAATCATCGGAATCCACAAAAAGAATGTATTCACCCTTGGCGATTTTTATCCCATCATTGCGGGGTGCACCCGGACCGCCTGAATTTTCCGTTCTTTCAATAACAACAATATTCTCATACTTCTTTTTATATTGCTTCAAAATGTCTAAAGATGAATCCGCAGATTTATCATCGACACAAATAATCTCATAATCGTCTGTTGGCATCGTTTGATTAACTAAGCTGTCAAGACATTCGGAAATAAGATCTTCTGAATTATATACAGGGATAACAATGCTTATCTTCATCGATTACCTCACTACCGTAATGGTTCGGTTATATTTTTTGCCTGATCATTATACCAAAAAACATCTGTCAATAAAAATAGGGCTTAGCTTAAATTTTGTTAAACTTTTACATAGCATGTATACTTTAAAATTTTTATCATTTTATCGTATAAAAAAATTGCCGGCAACTCCTGATGGGTTCTGCCGGCAAGCCGTATGAATGTATAAAGCTGTTAACGTTTCTTCCTAATAATAGCCGATAATTCCTTCATAAATCGCTTGAGCTGCTTTTTCTTGGTACAAAGCACTTTTCAACTTACTTGCATCGTTTACATTTGAAATAAATGCCAGTTCAACTAAACTGCTCGGCATTGTTGATTCTCTGATCACATGGAAATTACCGATTTTCACGCCGCGGTTTTGAGTATTGAGCGCTTTGTAGAGCCTGTTTTGGATTTCTGTCGCGAGACGTTTGCTGTTTGCTGACTCATACTTTGTATAATAGTATGTTTCGGTACCGGTTGCAGAAGAGGTTGCTGAGTTGGCATGAATACTTACAAACAGATTTGCACGATTGCTTTTGGCTTTTGCAACCCGCTCAGAAAGCTCTAAGAAGAAATCTGTAGATCTAGCCATAACCGGAACAGCCCCGCCCTTAGACAGTTTGCTGTTTACAAGCTTTGCTACGGCAAGGTTCACGTCTTTCTCCTTTAAACCATTACCGACCGCTCCGCTGTCGTATCCCCCGTGTCCGGCGTCCACAAATATCTTTTTGCCTACAATGACATTTTTCAGCTGGTTCGTGACATTGCCTGTAACTGAAATGGTTCCTCCAAGTACAGTGAATGTGTTCTTGCTATTTGATCCGATGACTGTTCTTGTGGCAGTCGGCAGTGAACCGGCATCTGTAAACAGCATTGGGCGATTTTGCTTTGCCGCCAGCACAGAACCCGATAAGGCATCGGCATATTTATAGCCATTGCTGACAAATGCAGCCTTTGATGAAGAATAGTACTTCTTCGCTATGTTCGCAGCCACTTCAAAACGGCTGTTTCCGCCGATTCTTGTTGGTGAAGGAAGCTGGCTGTAAACACTTTTAGAAACACTGATTTCTCCTCCGACCACGATCGTCGATGTTGTTCTTTTTCCGCTCATCGCATTTTTTGTCGGTGTGGGAACTGAGCTTGCCGTTGTTAACAGAATCGGAATACCGTTGCGAGCGGCATAAGAACCGATCGCCAGACTGTCAGCATATGCCGTTCCATTTGCGATGACCGCTCTTGAATTTGAAGACAATTTTTTTGAAATATTTTGGGCAACTTCGTAGCGGCTTCTTCCGCCGATCCGTTCCACAGTGGAAACACCCAATTTTTTAATGTCACTTACAACGTTGTTGGAAACACTGATCGTTCCGCCAATGACGATGACCTTGCTCGGTTTGAGCTGGCTGATTCTGTCTTTGGTCGGTGTTGTCAGCTTAGATGATTCCGTCAATAGAATTGGAGCATTGTATTTATAAGCCAGAGGAGCAGCGGTTAAAACATCGGCATATGCTGTTCCGTTCGCCACAATAACTGTGCTCGCACTGCTCCAGCCTTGTTTTGAAACATTCACAGCAACCTCATATCTGCTTGCTCCATCCAGCCTTGTGACAGAGTTGGCTGCAAAAGCATTTGGTACAAACAACACGACTCCCAATATCAGAATTGGTAAGCTTTTAAGAAAGATCCGCAAAGATAGTCCCTCCAAAGATTGATAATGATTCATAAATCAAATAACGAACGAAGGAGACAGAACTGCGCCTCCCTGAACTTCTACCAATCTTTTAATAGCTTGATAGAGTCGTTCCCGGATAGTAAAAACTTAAAATTGTTGTATATGACTGCCCGGCAGCCGCTCTGGCATTCGCTCCATATTGGCTCATGCCTATGCCGTGCCCATATCCCTTACCGCTAATGATAAAGGCGTTTGTATTACTTGAGACAGAAGCGTATGTACTCTTCATATTTGAAGCGCCAAGCATCGTTCTCAGCTGTGTCGCAGGTACAGAAATTGTTGCTGTTTTTTCACTCAGGCTGCCATTTGAAAGAATGTAGCCATTTGATTTTTCCTTCACGAAATATGAGAATGTCACACTTGCTGTTTCCGGCCGCTGACCGGCAGTTTTTGCCGTGCTGAATTTCACACTGGATATTTTCGTGATTTTGATAGACTCGGCAGTGCTGTATTTATTTTTGATAAACCAGCTTTTCAAACCGTTCAAATATGCGGAGTTGATTTCATTTTTAGTGCTCCACCAAGATCCCGGACTTTTGAGATTCAAGCTGCTTTTATCGAGCTGGGTTTTATTTAATGACAGAGACCAGCTTCTCTGCGGGTCATAGGAGTCTTTTTTTGCGATTAAATAAGGAAGCTGGCTGCTCCATACCTCACCGCTCGCTTCCGTGTAGCCGCCGTTACTTGAGGAATATGTAGCCGAAATCAAATTGCCGTTGTATTTCAATACTTTTCCTTTTGTGGCTTCTACAACCTCTGACGTTCTCGAATTCCAGTCATATCCGCCATATACCTGAAAGGCGGTGGTGTCTTGTACTTCTTTTCCGGCCGATCTGATGGAATAGGTACGGGCAGCGACAGCTTGAGCTTTAAGTGCTTCTTTTTGCCAGCTAGCCGGCATCTCATGAGGTACAACACCCTTTAAATAATCTTCGAAAGGGATATTCACATTAATCGGACGAACATATTTGCCTGACTCAATCGTGAATTTCATATTTCCAAGATACGGCTTTCCATTCAGACTGATAGAATTTGTCGTTGCATATTTTTTAGGATTTGCTGTGAAAGAAGTTCCAAGCGTCTTAATAGCAGTGCTGTTTTTATAAAGCACCAGGTTTCCGCCGGATAACTTAACTGAATAGCCAGATCCTGAAAAAGTATCTGCAAGTTTGTTCTTTAGCGTATCACTCACGGAGATGCTTCCTCCAAGCAGTGCAAATGACTGAGTTCCTTTTGACGCCACCACATCGGCGACTGGTGACGGGAGACTGCCGGATTCAACCAACAGTAAAGGACTTCCCTGCTTCGCTGCAAGTACAGATCCTGTCAAAGCATCCGCAAAGGTTTTGCCGTTTGACATGAAGACCTTTGTCGCTTTCATATTTAATTGTTTGACGATGTTGGCAGATACCTCATACCGGGAAACACCGCCAATCCGTTTTACAGCTGCCTGCTTTTTTAAAGTGGCTTCTACACCAGTGCTGACACTCAACGGGCCTCCGACAATTGTAACGTTGCTCGGAATTCTGTAATCGCTGCGGATGTTATTGTCTCCCGCAAGTAAAATCGGATAACCGTTCATTGCAGCATATGGCGCGATTGACAGGGCATCTGTAAAGACCATGCCTGTAGCCACTACTGCCTGGCTGTAATTCCCCATTCGATCGGCTATGTTTTTGGAAACCTCGTAACGGGTTGCTCCGCCAATTCGATCGATAGAACCATATTTTTTCAATGTATTTTCTACATTTTTAGAAACACTGATCGTTCCGCCAATGATGAGAATATTGTCAGGATTTAGTTTTGCTATTTCACTTTCTGTTTTTGGTGTTAGCGAACCTGCGTCTGTTAATAAAATCGGTGCGTCGTATTTTTTGGCAAGCGGTGTTGCTGAGAGCGCATCTGCAAAAGCGTCTCGATTCACAATGACCACAGTCGTTGGATTTGTCCAGCCGGCTGAAGCTACATGATTGGCAACATCAAAACGGGTTGCCCCTCCGTATCGCTCTGTATCCGCAATTCTTGAGCCCGGAATTTCATAGCCGCCTGTAATATCGACATTCAAGCTTGATTTGTTGCCTACATAATTGCTCAGCTTCACCGAAATGGTTTTATCAGCGGCTTTCGCAGACTGCATAAACGCCGGGCATGCAAGAGCCGCCGCAGTGACTGACGTAAGAAGCAAGAGCTTCATTTTTTTCAAAACATAGAACCCCCCTAAGAAGTTTTTATTACTTCGTCTCAAGATTCTTTAGCGTTAAGACGCCATTTGAATCTTTTGTGTATTCAACAACAACTTTTTGTCCTTCTGAAATGCTGTTCATTTTGTCCTGAAGGTCTGAACCAACCTGAATCATAGTCTCGTCACCATCAATATCGACTGCAATCGTATGGCTGTCCGCCAAACCGGCAAACGTGCCGTCCTTCGTTACAGTCTCTTCAGCAGCCGCATCCTGGCTGTCTGTATTTGTTTCTGAACCTGATGAGTTCTCAGCTGTGCCGCATGCAGATAAAAGTAGCAGCATTGAGAACATTAGAATAGCAAGTTTTTTCATTCCTATATCACCTCTCCTGTTTTTATCGACAATTTTAAGCTTATTTTAAGATTTCTATCAAAACAACGAAAAGTTTTTGCGGATTTTCTTAAAACACCGAAACATTTGTTACAAGCAGCCGTCTATTGTAAAGAATCAGACAAATTTTAGTTGTTTTCAAATATTAAGAAACTTATAATCGTACTAGATTACAAAAAAGCGAGGACTTTATTATGAGAGCTGAAAAAAGAAAGAAAAAGAGAAAGGCATTACTTGTCATTTTAGCCATTGTGGCCGTTTTAGTGCTCGGTACAGGCGGCTATGCCTACTACTTATGGCATAAAGCTGCTTCAACTGTGGCAAGTATTCATGAGAGTATTGATAAATCTAAAAAAAGGGATAAAGAGGTCAACATCAATAAAAAAGATCCGTTTTCCGTCTTAATTATGGGTGTGGATGAACGAGACGGAGATGTAGGCCGTGCCGATACGCTCATTTATATGACCGTTAACCCAAAAACGAATACAACTGACATGGTCAGCATTCCGCGAGACACATATACAAAAATTATCGGAAAAGGCACAATGGATAAAATCAACCATTCATACGCATACGGCGGTACGCAGATGACAGTTGATACGGTTGAAAACTTCCTCGATGTTCCGGTTGATTATTTCATAAAAGTGAACATGGAAAGCTTTAGAGACGTTGTTGACACACTTGGCGGCATAACAGTTAACAGCACATTCGCGTTCAGCTATGACGGTTATTCATTCGGAAAAGGTGAAATCACGCTGAACGGCAAAGAGGCGCTCGCCTATAGCCGGATGAGAAAAGAAGATCCAAGAGGCGATTTTGGCCGTCAGGACCGCCAGCGCCAAGTCATCCAAGGAATCATTAATAAAGGCGCGAATATTTCTTCCATTACGAAATTTGGAGATATGTTCAAAGTGGTTGAAGATAATGTGAAGACAAACTTGACCTTTGATGACATGTGGGATATCCAGTCCGACTACAAGGGCGCGCGTAAAAAAATTGAGCAGCACGAACTGAAAGGTCAAGGCACAAAAATCAACGGAATCTACTACTACCAAGCTGATGAAACTGCCCTTTCCAATATCACAAAAGAGCTGAAGGAAAACCTGGATAGCTAAAACAAAAAGAAGCTTCGCACAGTGGGGACTGACCCCCGTTTTTGAGACAGGGATCAAAACACCTTTCAAACAGCCAATTGCCGATAGTTTATCGGTGATTG